>QNBY01000302.1 GCA_003644275.1 Planctomycetota bacterium | reverse complement strand
GACGCCCGGATGAACTTCCGCTTCAAGAAGGAAGTGGAGTCCGCCGTGGAACTGACGGCGCGCGGCGGCGCCCTCTACCTGCTCCAGTCGGACAAGTACTCGGTGCTCGACCTCTCCGGCGAGGTGGTGAAGGAAGTCTTCTTCGACGACACCAAGCTCAACTCCTACGTGCGCGAGCCCGTCGGCATCGGCGTGAAGGCGAACGGCGACGTGATGGTCATCGACAACGCCACCAAGCAGATAAAGGTGTTCTCCAAGGAGGGTTACTACCGCCTCTCGTTCGGCGTGGCGGGCCAGAACCCCGGCGCTTTCCTGAGCCCCACAGCGGTGGCCGAGGACCGCTTCGGGAACATAATGGTGCTGGACTCCCAGCGGGGCGACATACAAATATTCACTCCCACCTACGAGGTGAAAACCGCGCCCGTCTCCGTCTCCTCGCTTCCCGGCCCCGTGGACATGACCTACGACCCGGTGCTCCACAGGATATACGTCCTGGGTTCCGGCGGCCGGATACTGGAGATAAACGCCGTCAATCCCTCCGACAGGAAGTACTACGAGCCCGAGAGCGGCACCTTCTCCCGCTTCCACCGCACGCCCGACGGCGTATTCTACATCGCCTCCACCGTGGACCGCTCGAGCGTGCTCCAGCGCTACATCCCCGGCAAGGGCGCCGCCTGGTATTCCGACGACAACTTCCTCGGCGTGGAGGACGTGGCCTGCGACGCGGCGGGCAACATCTACCTGCTCTGTCCCGACTACCGCGGCGCGATGGTGCGCGTGCTGGATCCCGACGGCTGGTACTTCGCCTCCCTCGTCCCGCGCGAGTCCGACGCCTACGGCAACATCCGCTATCCCGTCGCCCTGGAGGTCTCGCCGGACGGCCGGACGGTCTATCTGCTCGACGAGGGCAAGAGGGCGCTGGAGTTCTCCGCGGACGGCGCCTTCCGCCACGCCTACGACCTCGAATACGCCTGCTCGGCGGCGGTGGACGGCGCGGGCAGGCTCTACGTGCTTTGCGGCCGCGAGGGAAAGGTGTACGAGTGTTCGAACGGCAATGCGAAACTGGTGTGCTCCGTAGAGGACTCCAGGACGGCGAAGAGGTGCTCCCTCCTCGAAGTCTCCAAGAAGAGCGGGGACATCTTCATCGCAAACACCCGCAACTACAAGATATTCCACTTCACAGGCGGCAATTTCATGCAGCCCTTCCCGCCCGGCAAGAGCAACTTCAAGCGCTTCCGCTCCCTCTGCTCCAACCCCATGGACCTCCTGTTCGTGCTGGACGACCGCCAGGTGATAACCCCCCTCTACCGTGGCGACGTGGGCCTTCTCGCCGGTCCCGAGACGGAGGCGAGGGGAGGGATGGCCCTCGCTTCGGACGGTTGCGGCAAGCTGGTCGTGCTGGACAAGAAGGGGCTGAAGGTGCTCAGGCCCGCCTTCCTCGACAATGACTGAACGCGCCTCGAAGCCGACGGTATGTGTCTCGATGGGCGACCCGGCCGGCATAGGCCCGGAGGTGCTCGCCCGCGCCCTCTCCGACCCCGGCCTCTCCGCCATGGCCCGCTGGGTGGTGACCGGCAGCGAGCGCGCCTTCAGGCGGGCGCTGGAGGCGACCGGGGCGCAGGTGGAATACGCCGTCTTCAACGCCGCGCTCCCGGACGCGCTGCCCGCCTCCCCGGTGGTGCTCCTCGACGTGGGCGCGGGGGAAGTCCCGCAACCGGGTTCGCCGGACGAGGCGGGGGGGCGCTGGGCCGGGCGCGCGATCAGGGCCGCGGTGGAGCTCGCCCTGAAGGGCAGGGCGGATTGCATGGTCACCGCTCCCATATCCAAGGCCCACCTGTTCGCCGCTGGGTTCAACTTCCCCGGCCACACCGAGATGCTCGCCTCCCTCTGCGGCGTTCGCAAGCCCCTCATGCTCATGGCGGCCGGTGAGCTCCGGGTGGCCGTCTTCACCCGGCACGTCCCGCTCCACTCGGTGTTCAAGTACCTCAAGAAGTCCGCGCTCGCCGATACCGTCCTCACGCTCGCGCGGGAGTTGAGGCGCTGGTTCGGCATCGAGCGCCCCCGGATAGCGGTGACCGGCCTGAACCCACACTGCGGCGAAGGCGGCCTGTTCGGCACCGAGGACGACGAGATAATCCGGCCCGCAGTGGAGCAGGCCCGCCGCAAGGGAGCCGACGCCGTCGGCCCCCTTCCCGCCGACTCCCTCTTCCGCCCGAGGGAGCGCTCGCGCTACGACTGCATCCTCGCCATGTACCACGATCAGGGGCTCGCTCCCTTCAAGGCGCTCTCGGGCGACGAGGGCGTGAACGTGACGCTCAACCTTCCCTTTCTCCGCACCTCGCCCGATCACGGAACGGCCTTCGACATAGCGCCCCGCTTCGAGGCCGACCCCTCCAGCATGTGCGCCGCGATGAGGCTCGCCGCGCGTTTCGGAGGCAGGCGATGGGCGTGATAAGGACCTGGGCCAGGCTGAAGGAAGAACTCAGGGCCCGCGGCTTCAGGCCCAGGCGGGCGCTGGGCCAGAACTTCCTCCTCGCCCCCTCCGTCCTCTCGTTCATGGTCGCGGAAGCGAAGGTGAGCAAGGGAGACCGCGTCCTCGAAGTCGGAGTGGGGCCGGGCACGCTCACCGGCTATCTTCTCGACGCGGGCGCTCACGTGGTGGGGGTGGAGATAGAGCACAAGCTCG
>QNBY01000301.1 GCA_003644275.1 Planctomycetota bacterium | reverse complement strand
TCATAAAGCTCATACTGGAGCCCTCCGGCTGGGACGTCATAACCATGTCGTCGGGAATGGGGGCGGCGGAGGCCGTCTTCCGCACCTCGCCGGACCTGGTGCTCCTGGATATAGCCATGCCCGGCCTGGACGGCTTCGACGTGCTGGCCCGCCTCTCCAAGAGCCCCGACACCGCCCGCGTGCCGGTGATAATCCTCTCGGCCCGCACCGATCAGGCCACCATACGCCGCGCCCTGGCGGCCGGGGCGGCCCACTTCATCCAGAAACCGTTCAGGAACGCCGACCTGCTGAAGATAATCGAGCGCACCCTCTCCTGACCGTCACGGCCCCCGCGGGCCGTTCCGCATCCTCTCCAGCTCACGCTCCAGCATTTCGCGGTAGCGCCCCACATCCTTCGTCTCCCGCAGCACGCGCGCGGCCTCGTCGAGCCGGCCCAGCTCCAGGCAGGTCAGGCCGTAGAGCATCATCACCTCCGGATCGTCCTTCGCCTCGAGCGCCCTCTCCAGGCAGGCGAGCCCCTCTTTCGGAAGCTCCCTCTCCACGCACACCCAGTACACCGAGAGCCACTGCTCGGCCACCACCTCGGACGACCTGGAGAACACCACCCACAGGCCGAACGCCGCGCACAGGGCCGCGCCCGCCAGCGAGGCGCGCACCACCCGCCGCGAGAAGGCCAGCACCCGCTCGCGCTCCCCCTCGTCCACCGCGCACCGCCTCACCACCTCCACCCGCTCGTTCAGGCCGAAGTGGGTGAAGGAATGTTTCCACTTGCGCGGCGGCGCGTAGTTCTTGAGATGCTCCAGCGCGCGGGCCATTTCCAGCGGGTCGTCCAGCAGCATGGAGCCCATGACGTCCGCCTCCCTCTCCAGGTTGCGCATGAGCGGCCCCACGAGCACCACCACGTAGAAGGCCAGCGAGCCCACCCCCACCGAGAGGCCCGTGTTCCCCGGCAACAGGAACGCTACGCCCGCCATCAGCGCTATCGCCCCCGTCATGCCCGCCAACAGCAGAAGCACGTGCCTCTGCCGCGAGTGTATCGCCTCGTGGGCGAATATGGCCTCCGTCCACGGGGGCGGGAAGTCCTCCACAATCCCGTCGCTGAGCATGACGAAGCTCAGCGGGCGCACCGTGCCCATCGCCACCGCGTTGTGGTAGTGCGCGCCCTGCGTCCTCCAGAGCAGTATCCGCAGGCCGGGGAGCCCCGCCCTGGCCGCTATCGTCCGCAGGCGGGGAAGCAGGAAGGGATCCTCCAGCGGCCGCGCCCCCCATATCGCCGCCGCCAGCGGCGGGATGAACAGCACCATCGCCGCGAACCCCACCGCCTCGGGCGCTATCCCCCCCAGCGGCACCGCCGCCCGCGCCTTTTGCCACTCCACCGGCAGGAGGCGGGCGGCCTCCAGCATCAGCTCCAGCCCCGCCATGACCGCGAAGGGCACGGCCGTGACGCGCAAAAGGAAGCGGTATTTCGGCGGGAAGGGCGCCCTCTCGCGCCGCGCGTGGATGGGAAGCAGCGCGGCGTACCAGGCGAGCGCGAAGGTGGCCATGGACAGCACGGCTGGAAGGCCGCTCGAGCGCGGCAGGAAGCCCATCTCGGCGCAGAAGGCCTCGCGCAGGCCGAACAGGGCTTCGAACCCGCTCGACAGCGCCAGCGCGAACAGGAAAGCCGCCAGGGAAGCCTTGTCCCTCCCCTTCACGGGAACGGGCCTGAGCCCGAGCGACACCGCCCGGAAAAGCAGAAAGCCGCCTCCACAGGCGGCCAGATAGTACAGCAGAAGCACCCAGAAACCATGCTCGGGCTCTCCCCCCTGCGCGAGCACGGCGCACTGAGCGCCCGCGATGGTCTTCAGGAACGCGGATAGCACGGCAGGCCCGCCGTCCCGGCCGGAACTACGGTATCTTTATGCGCCGGAACACCGGCACGTTGTAGCCGTCCGGCGTGCAGACCAGAAGCTCTAGCTTCGCGCCGCTCTTGTTCCTGAACGGGGCGACGGCCTTCTTGAAGGACGCCAGGTCCGGCGTGTCCGTGCCGTTCACCCTCAGCACCACCGTGCCGCTCTCTATGCCGAACAGCCCGAACGCTCCTCCCTCCTCCACCTTCTTCAGGTAAACCCCGTCGTAGGCGTCGAGGATGACGGTCTTTATCCGCAGGTCCCAGGTGAACGGGCAGACCTCTATCTTGAAGAAATCGTCCTTGTACGTCTCGCTCTCGGAGGACACCGGCGGCCGCGGGGAGAGCGTGAACCGCCTCTCCTTCATGTCCCATTCCTTCGCCTGGGGATTGTAGCGCAGGAACTTGACCTTCACTTCCTTGCCCGCCTCGAGCGAGGCGAAGAACGCCTCCAGGTCGGCGTACTCGTTCGCCACCCGCACGCCGTTCACCTCGATTATCAAATCCATCGTCCTGAAGCCGTTCTCGGCCGCGGGCGAACCGGGCAGCACGCCCGACACGAACGCCCCCCACGTCACCGCCTTGCCGTCCAGCTTCGGCTTCCGCCCGCTGTAGCACGAATAGACCCGGCTCGAATTCGCCGAGATCACCGCCCCGAACCACGCAGGCTTGTCCGACGGCTTGAGCTCGGTCCTCGCCGCGGTCTTCTTCTCCCTCATCTCCTTCAGGTACTTGCCGACCTCCGAGAGCGGAACCACCACCACCTCGGGAAGCGCGCCGGTCGTGCTCTTCTCGGCTATGCCCACCGGCC
>QNBY01000300.1 GCA_003644275.1 Planctomycetota bacterium | reverse complement strand
AGGCCTACCGCAAGGGCGGGCGGAAGGTGGTCATGAAACTTCTGGCGGACGGCCTCCACGTTCTGGTGGACGGCAAGCAGGAAGCGCTGTTCGCTTCCCCCTCCCGCTCCAACGACTACCTCGCCTTCTACTTCCTCGGCCGGGGCGTGAAGCTGACGCGCCTCGCCGTCACCGCCTCCTTCGGCCCGCCGGTGAGGAAGCCGGACGAGCTGCTCGCCGCCTTCGACGTAATCCGCTTCGCCGACATACGTTCGCGCGACCTGAAAAGATAGAAAGGAAAGGACGAACATGCCGCAAAACGCCGGAAAGCCCCTCGCGCTCGTGCTCATGGGCTCGGACAGCGACCTTCCCGTGATGGAAGGCTGCCTGGCCGTGCTGAAGGAGTTCGGGGTTCCGTTCCACGTAGAGTTCTGCTCCGCCCACCGCACGCCCGAGCGGGCCGCCGAGCTGGCGTCGGGCGCCGCCTCCGCGGGCTTCAAAGTCATCATAGCCGCCGCCGGCGCCGCCGCCCATCTGGCGGGCGTTCTCGCCTCTCACACCACGCTGCCCGTAATCGGGGTTCCCTGCCCTTCCGCGCTCGACGGGCTGGATTCCCTGCTCTCCACCGTCCAGATGCCTGCGGGCGTACCCGTGGCCACGGTGGCCATCGGCAAGGCGGGAGGCGTCAACTCCGCCCTTCTCGCCGTCAGGATACTCGCGCTTTCCGACGATTCCCTCGCGGCCGCGCTGGAGGGCTACCGTGCGAAGCTCAAGGAAAAGGTGGCCGCGAAGAACGAGGCGCTGAAGAAGAAACTGGGGCTGTGATGGATATACGCGCCGTCCGCTGGGAGGGAGGCCCCCTCGACGGCGGGCTCTTCATCCTGGATCAGACGCGCCTTCCCGTCGAGAGGCGGGAGATGCGTATAGATTCCCTCGCGGTCGCCTGCGAGGCCGTGGCCTCGCTGCGGGTGAGAGGGGCCCCCCTGCTCGGCGTCTTCGGCCTGTACGCGCTGGTGGTGGGGCTGAGGGAAAGGCTTTCGGCCTCGGATCCGCTGTTCGCCGCCGCCGAGACGGCCGCCGAGCTGAAGGCCGTCCGGCCCACCGCGGTGAACCTTGCCGCCGAGCTGGACCGCTTCCTCCGCCGCCTGCATTCCGAGCGCCCTGCCTCGGTGGAGGAAGCCTGTTCGCGCGCGCTGGAGGCCGCCGCCGCCCTTCAGAAGCGCGACGAGGAAAACTGCCTCGCCATCGCCCGCGCCGGGCTGCCCCACGTAGAGGACGGAGGGCTCTACACCACCCATTGCAATACGGGCTCGCTCGCTACGGCGGGCATAGGCACGGCCCTGGGAGTGTTCAAACTGGCGTGGCGGGAGGGAAAGCGCTTCGAGCTGCTCGTCCCGGAGACGCGGCCGCTGTTGCAGGGTTCGCGGCTCACCGCCTGGGAACTGACGCAGGCCGGCATCCCCTTCAGGCTCGTGTGCGAGGGGGCGTTGGCCGCCGCCTACCGCGAGCTTCCGATAAGGGGGTGCGTGGTGGGCGCGGACAGGATAGCCCGCAACGGCGACACCGCCAACAAGGTGGGGACCCTGCTTCACGCCAAGCTGTGCGCGGAGAGGGGAATACCCTTCCACGTGGCGGCGCCCCTCTCGACGTTCGATCCCCACTGCCGGACGGGGGCGGATATTCCGGTGGAGTTCAGGGGCGACTCGGAGCTGAGGGGGTTCGGCTCCGCGATCACGGCCCCTGCGGGCGCGCGGGCTTGGAACCCGGCGTTCGACGTAACGCCCGGCGCGCTGGTGACCTCTTTCGTCACCGACGCGGGCCTCTTCAGGTCCGAGCCCGAGGCCTTGGCCTCTCTCTTCGCCCTCGTCGAGCCCGCCTGAGCGGAGGGGTTTAGAATCCGCCCCCCAGCCGCCTGCCGGGCACCCTCGGCACCCGCATGTCGGGCAGGTCGTCGAACTGGTCCAGTTCCTCCGGCGCGTCGAGGGCTTTCTTGGCGTCGTCCTTGAAGGCGGCGAGCGGCACCACGACGACTGAATAGCGCTTGCCGTCCACGCGGGAGACCACGCCGAGCACCTCTCCGTCCTCCCGCACCACCAGCGCGCCCATACCTTCCTGCTGGAGCTGCGTCTGGGGGAGGGTGAGGGAGTAGAGCTTCGTTCCCTTGTAGTCGAGCTCGCCGTTCACGACGGCGGGCAGGAAGTAGGGAGTGAACTTCCACTCTTCCCCGCGCCTGCCGATGAGGTAAACGGTGTCGCCCACGGAGGGCTTCACCTGCTTTTCCGTGTCGAGCTTCACCACGCCGGCGCCTTCCGGGATCTCCACCGAAGCGAAGCCGAGGCCGAAGGCGATCCTCATGCCCACCTCGTCGCCCACGGCTTTCTTGCCGTTCGCGAAGGCCACCGTCTCGACCTGGACGTCTCCCGGCTGCATGCGGGTCTTCATGTAGGCCCTCATCCGCACCTCGATGGGATACATGAAGATGCCGTCGTTCACCATCACGCCCATCTTCCAGTTCTGGCGCATCATGAAGCGCCTGGGCTGCTGGTCCGCCTGAGGAGGCTGCTCTTCGCCGTCCCGCACCATGACCACGTAGGGGGCGTAGAGTTGCAGGATGTCGGCCGGTTTCATCTTCGCCGGCTGCGGGACCTTTCCGGGCGTCCCCTCTTCCGCGGGCGCGAACCCGGCGAAGCACAGGACCGCGACGGCCAGAACGAGCACACCATATCTCAAACTCATGCTTCCTCCTTTCTTCTTGCCTTTTAGGGT
>QNBY01000299.1 GCA_003644275.1 Planctomycetota bacterium | reverse complement strand
GTATGACGCCGTCTTCGACGGACTCCACCACCAGCAGGAAGGGAGGGGCCAGGAGCGCCTTCACGGAGCGGACCGCAGCGGCGGCGGCGGAGCGGGCGCAAGCCAGCACAAGGGCCTCCCGCAGCTCCGCGGCGGCCTTCTTTCCGCCTTCGGGATCCAGCAGTCCCTCGGCCTTCTCGGCGCCGGAACGCCTGTCGAAGACCTTGGAGAGGCGGACGTCGAGCAGGGAGAAAGTCCAGTCGAGGCGGACGGAGTATTTCACGAGGGGGAGGAGAGGATCGTCGCTGCGCTTGCCGCGGGCGGCCGTGACGCGGGCCGGGCCTATCCTCAACGCCGCGGCGCAGCGGGGAAAGGAGGCGTGAAGGAGGGAGAGGAGGGCCTCGTCGTCCGGCCAGGCTTTCAGAGAAGGGTCCTTCTTCCTGAGCTCGCCGAGCAGGGAGGAAGGGGGGAGCGCCTCGAAGCCCGCGGCGGCGAGGCGGATACAGGCGAGGCGGCCGAGCAGGGCGGTTTCGGCGGCGGGCGCGAAGGGGACGCCGGAAGCGAAGCACACGGCCACGACGGGAGGGTTGGGCTCGTCCGCCTGCTCGCCTCCCACTACGGCGCAACAAAAGAGGGAGAGGATGAGCAGGAAGGCGGGCGCGGTCCTCATCCGGCGTCCTCTGCGGCGGGCGGCGGTTCGAGGCGCACGGCGTCCGGCGGGCGGTTGCGGCGCTTGAAGGCGAAGTAGAGCCAGACGCCGAAGCCGGTGACGAGAAGGGCGATGAGATGCCATATCGCGAAGGGGCCGATGTGGATGGCCTCGTCCGCGCGGGTGAACTGAAGCCCGAACCGGATGAGGCCGTAGGCTATGAGGTAGGAGGCTATGCCCTGGCCCGCGAAGGAACGCCTGTAGAAAAGGAAGAGCAGGCCGAGGGTAAGGAGGAAGAGGAGGGCGGACTCGAAGAGCTGGGTGGGGAGCACCGGCAGGGAGGCCGCCGCGCCCGCGGGGAGGTCGCCCGCCGAGAGCTGGTCGAGGTACACCGCGCTGCCCTGCGGGAAGGAAACGCCGAAGGAGTCGCAGCGAAAGCCGTAACAGCACCCGTTGAGGAAACAACCTATCCGACCGAAGGCGTGGGCGAGGGCTATGCCCGGCGCGAGGACATCGCCGAAGGAAAAGGGCTCGAAGCCCTTGCGGCGCAGGAACCAGTAGACGGAGGGAACGGCGAGGATGAGGCCGCCGAAGAAGTCGAACCCGCCGGTTATCAGCCCGAAGCGATGGACCGGGTCTTCGAGGAAATAGGAGAACAGGCGCAGGTTGGTGAGGAAGAAGGATATCTTGGCCCCGACGAAACCGGAGGCCACGGCTACTATGCCTATGTCGAAGACGAGGCCGGGGCGGACGCCGTAGCGGCGGGCGAGGCTCGACACCAGAAGGAAGGCGGCCCCGAACCCCACGAGGATCATCAGGCCGTAGCTGTATATCGGCAGGACCACCCCGAAGGGGAGGTGAAGGTCAACGAGCTTCGGGAGCATTTTCCCCTTCGGGTTCGATTACTCGGACGGGCCGGTTGGCGGAGTCCACCAGCACGATGCGGGGCCGGTGGCTCGCCGCTTCCTCGGGAGTCATGGCGGCGTAGGATATGATTATCACGAGGTCGCCCGGCTGCACGAGCCTCGCGGCGGCGCCGTTCAGGCAGACCGTGCCGCTTCCTCGCTCACCCTCGATTATGTAGGTCTCGAAACGAGCGCCGGTGTTTATGTTGAGGACCTGCACCTTCTCGTAGGGGAGCATTCGGGCGGCGTCGAGGAGGTCGCGGTCTATGGTTATGCTGCCCGTGTAGTTCAGGTTGGCGTCGGTGACCGTCGCCCGGTGGATCTTGGATTTGCATAGTTCTATGAGCATCTCCACGGCCCTCCCGGGAATTATAACCCGCGTTGAGGCGCTACAAGAAGAGATGGAAAGCAAAAAACCCGGCCGGAGCCGGGTTTGTCGGTTTCCACTGGTCGGGCCGGGCGGATTCGAACCGCCGACCTCTTGAACCCCATTCAAGCGCGCTAGCCAGACTGCGCTACGGCCCGACGCCGGAATTATATCATCTTCTCGAAGGGTGCAAGCAAAAAGGCCGCAGGCCGCCCTCCTGTTTGATTGCCGCGACCATCAATTGTTTATAATCGTCCGCATGAACGCGAATCCGAAGCCACAGAACCCCGGCTCCGGCAGGGGGATGCTTCCTCTCCTCACCTCGGTGATGCTCCTGCTGACGCTCGTCCTGCTCGCCTCGGTGCTGAGGGAGCGCCTCCAGAGGGAGAAGACGGAGCAACTGCTGAGCGGTTTCGACCTGGAGAGGGTGCTCTCGGACATCGAGCGCTACCACGTGCGGGGGCTCACCCGCGACGAGGTGATAGAGGGCATACTCACCGGCCTCGCCGAGCGGCTGGACCGCTACGCCCGTTGCTACACGCCCGACGAGCTCAAGAGCCACATGGACGAGATGGAGGGCTCGTTCACCGGCGTGGGCATAAGGGTGGTGAAGATAGGGAAGTACATAACGGTGGTTCATCCCATCCACGACACCGCGGCGGAGAAGGCGGGGATAAAGACCGGCGACAGGCTCGTGGAGGCGGACGGTCACAGCCTGGTGGACCTGCCGCTGGAGGAGGCCGTGAAGTACCTCCGGGGGCCGGTGAACTCGCTGCTCGAGCTCAAGGTGCTGAGGGAAGGGGCGGACGATCCCGTGGCGGTGAAGATAGTACGCGCGCCGGTGCCTTCCACCTCTCTTTCCTATCCGCACATGGTGTCCGACGAG
>QNBY01000298.1 GCA_003644275.1 Planctomycetota bacterium | reverse complement strand
GCTCTACTACGCCTGTTCTCCCGAGGTCGCGGGTGTGCTCCGCTCGCCCGCCCTCGGTTCGATGCTCAGAGCCCTCCTCCTTCCCTGACGGAGGGAGGAGAAGGAGGCCTTTCCACCCCCCTTTGCGGGGCAACGAAAGCGCCTCCGGAAACACACTTTGTCGAAGACGCCCGTCCCGATGGGCGAGAGTTGGACGTGCAGACGACATCCCAAGGGGGAGTATATGCGTTCGTCGAGGAACCTCATTCACGCGGCTTTGGCCTTTTTCGCGGTCCTCTCCTTCTCTTCCGCGGCATGGGCCGCCAACGTCATCGGCATCAACGGCATCAACTACCCCGGCAACAACGTCAGCGAGATAACCCTCACCGCGGTGTTGAACTCGGTGGGCGGCGAGCCCTCCGCCGTCGAGTTCCAGTACCGGGTGGAGGACGGAGACTGGATCCCGATAGGAACGGACGACGACCCCGACGACGGCTTCTCCGTGGTCTGGAATACGGGTGACATCTTCTCCTGGACGGTCTTCGTCAGGGCCCGAACCCTGCCGGACGGAAGCTGGTATCAGTCCGAATCCTTCAAGTCCTTCAACATCATGACGGGCCCCATCACGGGCATAATGAGCCCCGCAACCGGCTCCATAACCCTCACCGCCTCCGTCAACGCCCCCCAGCCCTACGTCTTCCCCAACCCGTTCCCGGAGGGCCAGGCCAACTACACCCTTTACTCGGCCGCCAGCTACACCGGCGAGAACCTCGACACCCCCGAGCGCGGCAACATCTCCCTCATCAGGACGAACTTCCAGGGCAGCGGAACCATCACCGTAAAGTTCAACATCTGGCCCGGCCCGAGCTCTCCCTCCACCACCGCCACCTATTCCTCCTCCGCCTTCGCGGTTAGCACCGGCATCCAGCGCTTCCCCCTCAACATCTCCAACGTGCCGGCCGGTTCGTTCGTGGGCTTCACCGTAACCAGCAACAACACCAACTGCTACGTCATCTACTACGGCTGGGCCGGTGCCAGCGGCCAGCCCATGCCCAGTTACGGCTCCCTCTACTACAAGTACACCACCAACAACACCTGGTACAGCACCACCTCTTATTCCGGGCCCGCCATCGAGTACACCCTCCAGAATCCCTACGTGGCTCCCACCGGCGTCCAATTCGCCTACAAGGACGGCGCCACGGGCAAGATCCACATGATCGGCGACGCCACCCACAACGCCGACGGCACCTACTCCATCACCTGGGACTCCACCGGCTTCGGCTCCGACCGCACCTACATCGGAAGCCGCGTCCGCACCAACACCGACTGGTGCTCCTGGTCCTGGCAGGGCCCCTACACCGTCGTCAACCCCGTAACCTTCACCTTCACCAACAACGTGGGCCACGGCAAGGTGTCGCTCGACGATGTCGAGTACGACGTCCCCGAGACCAAGGTCTGGAACTACCTCGAGACCCACACCGTCAGCGTCCCCCTCTACCTCGACGAGGAAGAGAACAGCCGCAGGCGCTTCAGGCGCTGGAACGTCGGCGGCAACCGCATACAGACCTTCAAAATATCCATGGACACCCCCGTCAACTGGGTGGCCTACTACGTCCGGCAGTACAGATACGAAACCACCACGCCCTACGGCACCATCCACGGCGACTTCACTGGCTGGTACGACTACCGCACCCGCCTGCGCACCTACGTCGAGCAGTACGTCATAGTCGGCGGCGGCGACCGCTACGCCTGCACCGGCTGGATAGCCACCGGCTCCCTGAGCGACGGCGCCTCCAACGACACCGGCTACTTCCGCCTCACCGCTCCCACCACCGTCCTCTGGCAGTGGGCCAAGCAGTACTACTTCGACGTCTCCACCCCCCACGGCCAGGTGTACGGCTCCACCACCGGCTGGTACAGCGAGGGCGCCACCCTCGCTTCCTACGTGGACTCCCCCGTCGCCATAGACGATGACCGCCGCTGGGTCTGCGTGGGCTGGACCGGCACCGGCTCCATCGGCGACGGCAGCGTCAGCTACACCGGCCAGTTCCAGATCACCCAGGAAACCACGGTGGTCTTCAACTGGCGCCTCCAGTACCGCCTGCGCGTGGACGCCAACTACGGCACCATAATGCCGGACAAGAGGTGGTTCTTCGAAGGCGAGACGGTCGAGCTCAGCGCCTATTCGCCCGGCAACACCGCGAAACAGAGGTTCTTCTGGCAGGGCTGGACGGGAACGGACATCGGCGGCACTCCTGCGGGCGACCCCACCATGACCGTCACCATGGACAAACCCCGCTCCTACGAGGCGCACTGGCGTGCGGAATACTACCTGATGGCTGTCGCCCAGAACGGTGCCCTCGCAGGCGACTACGACGGCTGGTATCCCGACGGCGCGACGGTGCAGATAGGGGCGGTCCCGCCCGCTCCCGAACCGGGCGTCCGTTTCGTGGTGGGCTGGAGCGGAACGGGCTTCACCGAGGTGGAACCCGCACCCGACGCGCCCAATCCCATAGAGGTGACCTTGAACGGCCCCGTCAGCGTCTTCGCCACCTGGGTGCGCCAGTTCGCCCTCCAGATAATCAATCCCCAGGGCGTCGGCACTCCCTCCCCCGCGCCCGGCACCTACTGGTACTACAGCGGCGAGCGCGTCAGGGGTTGGACCGACTTCCGCTCCGCCGGCATGATCTGCGCCGGTTTCATCGGGACCGGCTCCGCCCCCAGCGGCGACGAACCATACTTCGAGTTCCTCATCACCGAGCCCTCCACCGTCACCTGGAACTGGGCTCCCCCCGAGATGGCCCCCGCGCCGGAG
>QNBY01000297.1 GCA_003644275.1 Planctomycetota bacterium | reverse complement strand
CGCCAGGATGACCGCCTGGGCGCACAAGTTCGGCCTCGGGGAGCGCACCGGCGTGGAGCTTCCCCCCATGACCGAAAAGAGGGGCCACATACCCTCGGCGTCCGGAAGGCGCTGGACCACCGGCCGCCGCTACCTCTTCGCCATAGGACAGGGAGAGACGCTCGTGACCCCCCTCCAGGCGGCGGTGCTGATGGCCGTGGTGGCCAACGGCGGCTACAGGGTGCGCCCTACCCTTCTCAAGGTCAGGACGCATCCCAACCGGGTGGCGCTGGGCATAGACGAGAAGACGCTCTCCGTCGTCCGGCGCGGATTGTGGCGGGTGGTGAACGAGCCCGGCGGAACGGCCCACTCCTCGCGGCCCTCCGGTCTTTCCTTCACCTGGGCCGGGAAGACGGGCTCGGCGGAGGTGAGCAAACGCGAGCCCACTCACTCGTGGTTCGTCTGCTATGCTCCCGCCGACGAGCCCCGTTACGTGGTGTCGGTGATATGTGAGAAGGCGGGCACGGGCGGCGCGGTGGCCGCTCCCATCGCTTCTTCCGTCCTTCAGGCGATATTCTCCCTCCCGGACGTGGGAAAGGAAGGGAGGGAAGGGCGCTGAAAGAGGGTATCCCCCTGCCCTCTCGGTCAGCCCCTTATCGGAAGCGCCAGCGTCGCCGTCGTTCCGGAGTTCAGCTCGCTCTCAATCGTGAGCTCCCCGCCGAAGAGCCGCGCGAATTTCCGGGAGAGCGACAGGCCGAGGCCCAGCCTGTTGCGCTTCCCATACGAGAAGAACGGCGTCCATATCTTCTCTATCATCTCGTCGGGTATTCCGCAGCCGGTGTCCGTGACGCGGAGGGTGACGGAGTGTTCGTCGGACGATAGCGACAGCTCCACCCTCTTGCCTCCCCTCCCCTTCTCCGTCGCCTCCAGGGCGTTGCGGAGCAATTCGTCCAGGATGCGCCGCAGCTTCTCCCTGTCCAGCCGGTTCATCACGGGGTTGTCCGGAATGTCCAGCACCAGCTCCACCCCGGCCTTCTCGAACTGCGGCTGCGCCTCGGAGACCACGTCCATCACCACTTCTTTTACGTCGAGCAGGTCCAAGTCGAGGTGCAGGTCGTCCGAGATGAGATCGTGAAGGGAGTCTATTATCCTCCTCACGTTCTCCGCCGCCGTGAGGATGTTCTTCACCCTCCGCAGGTCCTTCTCGTTGGTGTTCCGGCTCTTCTCCACCAGGGCCGCGAAGCCTATGATGGCGCTCACGGGATTGTTCAGGTCGTGTATTATGCGATAGACGGCGTTGCCCACCGCCGCGAGGCTCTGCTCCTCGATCAGCGCGCGCTGGAAGTGGTACACGTCGCATATGTTGGCTATGTTCCCGGCGATTATCCCGCCCAACAGCACGGCGTTCCCGCTCGACACGGGGCTTCCCTCCATGTCTATCGCCAGCGTGCCCTTCCCTTTCACCAGGTCCAGCGGCACGAGCAGGAAGCGCGAGTCCACCAGCTCGGGACCCTGCGGCATCCGCTTCACGTATTCGAGGATGGGTTCTCCCTCTCCCCCCGCCGGGTGGACCGCGACGTGGGTGTCCTTGCCGGGATAGGTGACCGATATGGCCCCCGCGCGGGCGGAGAAGAACTCCACTATGCGCTCGATGATGTTCTCGACGAGAAGCGCCTCGTGTTCGGCGTCGAGCTTCACCGACGAGAAGAGGCTCAGCAGGTTCTCCAGGTATCTCCTGTACTCCCGCTCCCTGAACTGGAGGTTCCACTTCTCGGTGAGCGAGTGGGCCAATTGGCGTATCTCGTCGGGATCGAAGGGCTTCTTCAGGTAGATGAGCTTGCTCGGATCCCCTATCGCCGCCAACAGCGAGTTCCTGTCGCGGTCGGAGTAGGCGGTGACTATCACTATCTCCACGTCCGGGTCCACCTGCCTTATCCGCTGGGCCGTCTCCATGCCGTCCCAGCCCGGCGGCATACGGATGTCCACGAACGCCACCGCGTAGGGCCTTTTTTCCTTCTTGGCCGCGACGACGAGGTCGTAACCCTCCCTGCCCTGTGAGGCGAAATCGAGCTCGAAATCCGGAAGGCCGGCTTCCTCCTCCGCCTTTTTCTCGAAGAGCATCTCCTCGAGCTTCTCTATCTCGGAGAAGGGAGAGCTGCGGTCGGGCAGCAGTATCTTCCTGTAGTCCTCCCTTATGGCCGGGTCGTCGTCTATTATGAGTATCCGCCTGTTTTCCAAGGTGCTCCCTCCATTCCGGTCACGGGGCCCCCGCGTTTGGGGAAAAGCTTTCGAGAAGGCGCGCCGCCTCCCCGACCTTCAAGTGTTTCACGTACAGTTCGCGGGCCTCGTCGAGTATCACCCGCGCTTTGAAGGACGCAGAACCGCCCTTCCAGTGCCTTCTTTTGAAGCCCTCCCACGCCGCCGCCGCCCGCTCGCCCGCGAGTTGCTGCAGCGCCTTGGGAGGCGGGAGAGGCCAGGACGAAAGGGATACGTCGGCCCCCGATCGTTCCGCCTCCGCAAGGACGCGATCGAGCGTCTCGGCCGCCTCATCGTCCCTGTGGAGCCGCCAAAGGGCGACGGCGAGCCCGAGAAGGGCGCTGATGCGCCCCTCCCCTGCCCTCTCGCTGCGGGCCTTCCGCCGGTACAAATCCGCGGCGGTGGAGTAGTCGCCGGCCAGGAGGGCGTCCAGCGCCGAAGCGGGGGTGACGGCGGGACGAGGCCGGTGGTAGAAAGCCGCCGCAAGCAGCGCGGCCGCGGCGAGGAAGAACAGGACGAAAAGGCCCCGCTTCACGGGCGATTTCCTTATGGGGCCGAGCTTCTTCGAGAGGACGAACCCT
>QNBY01000296.1 GCA_003644275.1 Planctomycetota bacterium | reverse complement strand
CTCGTGCTGGACGCCTGCGAGAAGGGCGGCGGCGGCTTCCGCTTCCTCTATCCCCTCGACATGCCGCTCGAGGAAAAGATAGAGCGCATCGCCGTGACCATCTACGGCGCGGACGGCGTGGACTACGAACCCCCCGCCAGGAAGGCGCTCAAGGCCGTGAAGGAAGCGGGCCTCGACGGCCTCGCCGTCTGCATGGCCAAGACGCACCTCTCCCTCTCGCACGACCCCAAGATCAAGGGCCGTCCGACGGGGTTCAGGGTGCCCGTCAGGGATATCAGGGTGTCCGCCGGAGCGGGCTTCGTCTATCCGCTCCTCGGCGAGATGAGGACCATGCCCGGCCTTCCCTCCAGGCCGGCGGGCGAAAACGTGGACATAGACGAGAACGGCCTGCCCGTAGGCCTGTTCTGACTCAGCTCGCCGGCGGCGGGGGAGCCGGCGGCGGGGGCGGCTCCGTTTCCTGCGCCTTCTTTCCCCCCTTCCGCGCGCCGTCCTTTCCTTCCGTCAGGTTGTAGTACGCCCGGTAGGTGGGATAGGCGAGGTCTATGTCGTCGTGCTCGGCGAAGGCCTCCAGCAGGTCCTCCCAGATGTCCTCCGCCACCTTCCGCCTCGAACGCGGCGGGACCACGTAGCGCATCGAGAACTCCACCCCGCTGTCCTTCACCGAGGTGTACACTATCGGCGTCAGGTTCCGGTAGAGGATGAAGAAGCGCGACGCCGCCTTCTTCATCTCCGATTCCGCCTCCTTCACGAACCGCTTCGTGTGCCGCTCCATCACCTCCCGCACTATCTCCTTCGCCTTCTTCCAGTCGCTCTCGAAGGTGATCAGCACGGCGAGATCCTCCCACACGAAATTGAAGCCCCGCGTCGAGTTCGCTATCGGATGGGTGAACACCATCCCGTTCGGTATGAACACTATCCGCCCCGTGCTCTGCTCCGCGCGCACCCAGTTCCCCACTTCCACCAGCGCGAACTCCAGCACGCTCAGGTCCACCACGTCGCCGGTGAAGTCGCCTATCGTTATCCTGTCCCCCACCTCGAACGGCCGCCGGGCGAGTATGTACATCCACCCCACCACGTTCACGATTATGTCCTTCAGCGCGATGGCGACGCCGGCGGAGACCAGGCCCAGGTAGGTGGCGAACGAGAAGCCGCTCAGGTCGTTCAGCCACACCATCCCCAGCGCTATGAACGTCAGGATCACCGCCGCGTAGAAGGACAGCTTCCGCGACAAGTACCGCGCGGCCGTGGAATCGTAGCGGGTGTAGATGAACCGAAGGATGACGTAGCGCCCCACCCACACGGCGCCGAGCCCTATCAGCGTGTATATCGTCTTGGTGCAGAACGCCTCGGAGAGCCCGCTCCATTCCGCCAGGAACCGTATCGCCTTTTCCATGCCCCCAGTCTACCGCCGGTTGCCGGACTCGCAACGGCGAAAAAACGCCGCGGCCCGTTCGTGGCGAACGGGCCGCGGAGGAAAGGAGAGAAAGCAAAGGTCCTACAGCATCGCCGCCGGGGGACTGGCGCCCCCGCGCGAGATGAAACTGTCGAAATCGCGGGCGTTCCATATCTCGAAACGGTCCGCCAGGGCGAGAAGCACCACCTCGGACGCCCCGCCGAGCCCCTCCGCCACGAGCCCCCTCGACAGCCTGAGCCTCCCGTTCCTCACCGGGAAGGGTATCGCCCCGTCGGCGAGGTCCGGCGAGAGCTTCGCCACCTGCTCGGAAGTGTAGGCGAGGAGCACGTGGTAGCCCTCCGCGCGCCCGCGAAGCACGTAGAGAGTGGTCCCCGCGGAGATCCCGGACAGGTCGAGCCAGCCGTCGGAGAGCGACACCCGGAACTTCGGAGCCTCGCGCCTCTCGGCTACCGCCTTGCCGTACAGCCCCGCCACGTCCACCACCGACGGCAGCTCCGGCCCCCGCCCCGGCTGCAGCACCACGAAGGCCAGCAGCAGCAGTATCGCGGCGTGGACCGCCACCGAGACGGCGAACCGGCCGCTCATCGCCAGGAAGTCGGCCGACAGCACCCGCCGCGGCCGCTTCGCGCGCGCGCGCACCGCGGCCATCACCCTGGCGGTGAACTCCGGTCCCGCCTCGACGCGCGCGGCGCGCTCCGCCTCGCGCTTCAGGGCGAAAGCGAAATCGCGCTCGGCCCGCAGCTCGGAATCGCGTTCCGCTTCCCTTTCGAGAAGGGCCGCCGTTTCCTCGTCCGCGCGCCCGAGCGCCGCGTCCTGTATGATCCCTTCGAGTTCTTCGCGGTTCATTCGGTTTGTTCCTCAACCCTCAAGTCGCCCGTTCCTCCGTTTTGTTCACTTTTCGTCCCGGATTCCCTCCGCGCCCCCTCCGCCGGAGAGGCGCTCCACCCTCCATTCCCCGGCCTGCGGGCAATACCGGTACAGGAACGTCCCTTCCTCCGTGCAGGCGGCGAACCCGTCCTCCCTCTCCTCCAGCGCCCACGGCACGGCGGGCGGAGCGGGAGGGGCCGCCAGCGACGAACCGTCCGCCGCCACCGCCGCCCATCGGCCGCCCGCGTCGAACCCGGCCGCCGAACCCTCCCCGAAGCTCACCCACAACACCGGCCTCGAACCCAGCGCCTCCGCCAGCGCTCCTTCCGGCCCCGCCTTCAGCGCGGGCGGAGTGGTGGAGCCGTAGGGACTCCACGAGAAACTCGCCTGCCAGGTGGTGGACCCGCCGCCCAGCGAGCAGGCCGCCGCCGCGAGACTGAGGATGCACGCCGCGGCGAACGCCGCAGCCTTCCTCGCCCTCTTTCTCACCGCTCCCTCCTTTCCGCTAATAGAGAGGCAGCCCGAAGTCCTCCACCAGTATGT
>QNBY01000295.1 GCA_003644275.1 Planctomycetota bacterium | reverse complement strand
CAGGCCGTCCGTCCGTCCCCGCATCAGGCCCACCGTGAAACCGGTAGCCTCCGCCAGCCCCGACGACGGCGATGAGAAGCCCGCGGAGGAGAACAAAGAGTAGAGAAAAGGAGAGTGCGAAGTGGAAATCACCGCCAAGATGGTCAAGGAACTGCGCGAGAAGACCGGTTACGGCTTCAAGATGTGCCGTGACGCCCTTGCCGAGGCGAACGGCGATATGGAGAAGGCCGCGGAGATACTCCGCCTGAAGGGCGAAGGCAAGGCGGCCGAGATGAGCTCCCGCCCCACCAACGAGGGCATCATCGGCCACTACATACACTTCAACAAGCTCATCGGCGTTCTCGTCGAGGTGGCCACCCAGACCGACTCCCTCGCCCAGACGAAGGAGGTCGGGGAATTCGCCCAGGCGGTCGCCATGCAGGTCGCCTTCAGCAACCCGAAGTACATCTCCCGCGAGGACGTGCCCGCCGAGGTGGTGGAGCACGAGAAGGAGCTCATCCTCAAGGAGATGGGCGACGTGAACAAGCCGCCCCACGTCCTCGAGAAGATAGTGGCCGGAAGGCTCGAGAAGTTCTTCGAGGAGAACTGCCTGCTCGACCAGAAGTACATCAAGGACGATTCCATCACCATCGGCCAGTGGCTGAGCAAGATAGCGGCGCAGGGCAAGGAGAACGTCCGCGTGCGCCGCATCTGCCGGTTCGAGGTGGGGAAATAGGCCGATGCGTTCCGGCGCGGCTCCCGTCTTCAAGAGGATAATCCTCAAGATAAGCGGCGAGGCCATGCGCGGCGGCGAGCCCTGCGGCCTCGACTACGGCGCCGTGGAGACCATCGCGCGCGAGATAGCGGCCGTGCAAAAGCTCGGAGTGGAGACGGCGGTGGTCATAGGCGGCGGCAACATAGTGCGCGGAGCCGCGATATCCAAGATGGGCATCTCGCGCGTGCCGGCCGACTACATGGGCCTGCTCGCCACGGTGATAAACGGCATCGCGCTTCAGGAGAGGCTGGAGAGCATAGGGGCGGAGGCCCGGCTCATGTCGGCGGGAATAAGCCTCGACGCCGCCGAGCCCTACGTCCGGCGGCGCGCGCTCACCCACCTGGACAACGGCCGGATAGTCATCCTCACCGGCGGCACCGGCAACCCGCTTTTCACCACGGACACCTGCGCCGCGTTGAGGGCCGCGGAGCTGGGCGCGGAAGTGCTGCTCAAGGCCACGAAGGTGGACGGCGTGTACACGGCCGATCCCAAGACGCACCCCGACGCCTCGCTCATCCCCCGCCTCACCTACCTGGAATGCCTGAAGCAGGAGCTCAAGGTGATGGACGCCGCGGCCATATCCCTTTGCAGCGAGAACAAAATACCTATCATTGTCTTCAACATGAACGTGCCGGACAACATAGTCCGCGTCGTTCTGGGAGAGAGGATAGGTTCCGTCGTGGAGGGAAACAGCAATGGATGACGTCCGTTCGGTGCTCGAAGACGCCAAAAAGCGCATGAAGAAGGCCGTTGAGGTGCTGGAGAGCGAGTACAACCACATCCGCACCGGCAGGGCCAACACGAGCCTCGTATCCGGCCTGAAGGTCAATTATTACGGCGCGCCGACGCCGCTAAGCCAGATGGCCAACATAGCCGTCACCGACGCCCGCACCATAGCCATACGGCCCTGGGACCCCACCGCCATAAAGGACATCGAGAAGGCCATACTCGCCAGCGACCTGGGCATAACGCCCTCGAACGACGGCAAGGTGATACGCCTCACCGTTCCGCCGCTCACCGGCGAGAGGCGCAAGGCGCTCGCGAACCAGGTGAACGAGATGGCCGAGAAGGCCAGGGTGTCCATCCGCAACATACGCCGCGAGGCCATCAAGAAGTGCGAGGAGATGAAGAAGAGCTCCGTCATCACGGAAGACGACCTCGAGAGGGCGAAGAAGGACATCCAGGAGCTCACATCGGACCACGAGAAGATGGTCAACGAGGTGCTCGAGAAGAAGCGCAAGGAGATAATGGAGGTCTGATCCTCCCGCCGCGCTTTCCCGCGCCGTTTCCAAGGGCGGAGGGACGCACCCTCCGCCCTTTTCCTTTTCGGGTTTCCTCCCGTGCGGGCCGCCAGGACGGGGGAGGTCCCTCCGCCCGGTCCGCGGAGAGCGGCAGGGGACGGCCCGCGAAGCGCACGGGCAGCCCGACGAGTTCGGGCAGGGCGAGAAGGACGGCGTAGAGCCCCCTGAAGGCGTCCGGCATCCTGCCGAACGGCGCGCCGAGCGTCCCCTTCACCGCCTGGAAAGCGCCCGCAGCGACGTTCGCCGCCCCGGCGAGCGGGCGCAGGAGGGCCGCAGCCCCCCGCAGGTCCTCGGTGTACACCAGGCGGGCGCAGCGGTAGCGGTGCGAGTCGCATTCCGCGAGGGGGACGAAGAACTCCCGCCCGAGCCCTTCGCCCTCCGCCAGTTTCTCGTGCATCATGCGGTGGCGGTAGCTGGGATAGAACCGTTCGGCCGCAATCCTGAAATGCCGCCTCACCCACCGTTCGAGGGCACCGGTCGTGGGGACCGGGGGAAGGTCGCGGGCGGCGGAGGGGGAGGGGGCGAGGAGCCGGACGAGGCCCGTTACGCAGTTGCGGCGGAGCACGTTGTAGGGCGGGTCCGCCTCCGGAGGGCGGCGGAGGGCGGCGGTTATCCTATCTCGGAGCTCGTCGAGGAAGGCGTCGTCGGCCTCCAGCTCCAGCCCGCGCACGTCGCGCTCCTCGTAGTCGTTGTAGAGGTGGAAGAAAGCCTCCGGCCGCATCACGACGAGGGTAAGCCGCCCCTCGATGAGCCAGAAGCTGAACATCCTGCCGTCGAGCCGCAGCGAGGCGTG
>QNBY01000294.1 GCA_003644275.1 Planctomycetota bacterium | reverse complement strand
CGCCGCGAGCCTCACGTTCTGCCCCCTCTTGCCTATGGCAAGGGAGAGCTGATCGTCGCGGACCACCACCCGCGCGTGCTTCCTCTCGTGATCGAGCTCCACCATTATCACCTCGGCGGGCGACATGGCGTTGACGATGTAGTTCTCCGGTATGGGGCTCCAGGGGATTATGTCTATCCGCTCGCCGTTGAGCTCGTTCACTATGTTGCGTATCCTGTTGCCGCGAACGCCCACGCACGCGCCCACGCAGTCCACCTTCGAGTCCACCGAATGGACCGCTATCTTGGTGCGCAGGCCGGGCTCGCGGACTATCTGCTTTATCTCTATCACGTGGTCGCTTATCTCGGGCACCTCGAGGTTGAACAGCTCCACTATCAGGTCGGGCGAGGTGCGGGAGAGCGTGATTACCACCTTGTTCCCCCGCTTGCGTATGTCGGTGATGATGGCCCTGATGCGCTCGCCGGAGTTGTAGCTCTCGTTGAATATCTGCTCGGAGCGGGGAAGCACTCCCTCCACCTTGCCGAGATTGACGATGATGTTGCCCCTCTGCATCCGCTGGACGTGCCCGGTGATCATCTTCCCTATCCTGCCGCTGTACTCGTCGAAGATGATGTCCCGTTCCGCCTCGCGTATCCGCTGTATCAGCACCTGCTTCGCGGTCTGCGCGGCGATGCGGCCGAGCTGGGAGACGGGTATGCGCTCGTCGCCGTCCATGGCGATTATCTCGCCCGTGTTCCGGTCTATGTGGACGACGATCTCGCTCTTCGCCCCGCCCGGCTTCTTCTTGCAGGCCGACGCGAGGGCGCTCTCGAGCGCCTTGAACACTATCTCCTTGTCCACGTCCTTCTCGCGGTGGATGCTCTCCACGAGACGCAGTATTTCAGGATTTCCTGCCATTTCACGACCTCATAACAAAAAAAGGTGGGAAAACCCACCCACCCTTGGTGCTCTCCGGGAAACTTCCCTTCGGGCAGATTGCTGAAAACCATTATAATTGGCTGGCAACCGCTGTCAACGCTTTCGGAAAACGCCCGCTGAACGGAAGGAGCCCCATGGCCTTGCGTCCCGTCTCCACGGCGCCGGTCGGCAAGATGGCCGCCACCGTGATCGTCTTCGCCGTGCTGTTGCTCGTCGCTCTCCCCGCCCACTTCCGCTCCCGCAGGGAGGCGCGCCAGCGCAAGGTAATCCGCTATATCATGTCCTTCCAGGCGGCCGCGGCGCGCTACCAGAACGATTCTCCCGCCCTCCGCTTCTTCTCCGGCGTCTCCGAGGCCGAACGCGAGGGCTTCCCCTGGCGCGACGAGATCGAGGGCTACCGCCTCGTGTACCTCGTGGACAAGAGCCGCACGCGCTTCTGCCTCGTCGCCGTCCCAGGCCCCGACAGCTCCGACACCACCGCCTTCATGGGCGACGAGTCCGGCACAATATACCTCTGCGAGATGACGCCCTCCCTCCTGAAGGAATACGACCCCGACCTCATCGGCGACGCCGTGAAGTTCGGAGCGCCCCCCGAGAAGCGCCTCCCGGGCGACTGGCTCCCCAAGTGAGCCCCTTCACATGCCGTATTCCCGCAGATTGTAGATGAGTGACCGGCGGCCCGTCCCCGGCTTCCGCGCCGCCCGGCCCTCGTCTCCTCCTCGTCCGGCCTCTCCTCCGAAAGCGGGACGCCTGTTGCCGCCATGCGGCACCGCCGTATAATCCCGGATAACGAAAGAGAAGGAAAGGAAAAGAAATGAACGAGGAAAAAGGCGGGCGATTCCGCTTCAGGGCCTTCACTTCTTTCGTGGTGCTCTTCAGCTTCGCGGCCGTCGCGGCCAGCGGCGCGGCCCTCTATTTCACCCCGCGCGGGCGCGTGGCGAACTGGATCGACTGGACTCTGCTCGGCCTGACCAAGGACCAGTGGACGGCCTTCCACGTGCTGGGGACCATCCTCTTCCTCGTGTTCGGCGTCATCCACATAGTCTATAACTGGAAGGCCATCCTCTCGTATCTGAGGAAGCTCCCCTCCAGGGCGCTGAGACCCGCCGTCGAGATGTGCGCGGCCTTCCTCCTCGTGGTCGTGGTGGTGGCCGGTGCCGCGATGGAGGCGCAGCCCTTCCGCGCCGTGATGGACCTCAACGAGTCCATAAAGGACTACTGGGAGAAGCAGACGAAGGAAAAGCCCCCCGTCCCCCACGCCGAGGAGCTGACGGTCGAGGAATTCTGCCGCCAGGCCGGCATCCCTGTGGACGCCTTCCTCTCCGCCCTCCGCGACAAGGGCTACTCCGTCCCCTCCACCTCCGCCACCATACGCGAGATAGCGGACGCCAACGGCATCTCCCCCAGCGACCTCTACCGCCTGCTGCAGGGCCGCTCCGGCGGCGGGAAGACCGAGTCCCCCGCCCTCACGCCCCGCCCCGAGTCCCTCGGTAACGGTAACGGCCAAGGCCGGGGATTCGGGCGAATAACCCTCGGCGAACTCTGCGACGAACTCGGCATGGACGTGCGAAGGGCCATAGCGATCCTCGCCGCCCGCGGCGTCGCGTCCTACAAGGACATGCGCGTCCGCGACATAGCCGACAAGCTCGGCGTCCCGCCCCACCAGGTGGAGGAAATCCTCGAGAACTCCAAGTGACGCCCGTCCTTTCTTGCGAAACGCCGCGAGGCGTCGTATAATTGATACAGTGTATCAATTACTGCGCGCGAAAGGACGGCGGCCATGCTGAAATTGCGCAATCCCTTCTTCTTCGCCCCGATAAAGACGGGGTACGGAACCGGCGACGGGACGGTAACCGAGCGGCACATCGCCTTCTACCGCATCCGCAGCGCCGACGTGGGAGCGGTCATCCCCGAGCCCTTCTACCTTCACCGCGG
>QNBY01000293.1 GCA_003644275.1 Planctomycetota bacterium | reverse complement strand
GTCAAGAGCAGGCTGAGCAACGCCGTTCGCAAGCTGAGGGGCATCATGGCCAAGAGAGGTCCGGAGAATTGAACAAGCCGTTCTACGCGCTCGACAAAGGCGAGCTCGCGAAGCTGCTCCAGGAGTGGGGCGAGCCCGGCTTCCGCCTCGAACAGGTGCTCGAACAGGCCTACGCCCTACGCAGGCACGGGTTCTCGGAGGCCCACAACCTTCCCAAGGCCCTGCGGGCGAGGCTGGAGGAGAGCCACCCCCTGCGGACGGGAAGGATAGCGTCCAAGGCGGTGTCGCGCGACGGCGAGACCGTGAAATTCCTGCTGCGCCTCGCGGACGGCGAGAGCGTGGAGACGGTGATAATAGGCGCGCCCTCGCGGCGGAGCGTGTGCATATCGAGCCAGGTCGGCTGCGACCTCGGATGCCGGTTCTGCGCGTCCACCATCGGCGGGAAACGCCGGGACCTGGGAATGCACGAGATACTGGAGCAGTTCGCCGCCGCCCAGTCCATCTCGGAGGAGCGGATAACGCACGTGGTCCTCATGGGCATGGGCGAGCCCCTTCTCAACTACGCGAACGTGGTGAAGGCGCTTCGGGTGCTGACGGGGCGTTTCGGCTTCGGGCTCTCCCACAGGAGGGTGACGCTCTCCACCATAGGGGTGGTGGAGGGGATGAGGATGCTGGCGAACGAGCCGCTTCGAGTGAACCTCGCGGTGTCGCTGCACGCTCCCAACCAGGAGTTGCGGAAGCACATAGTGCCGTCCGCCGAGCGCTGGAAGTTCGACGACATACTGGCCGCCGCCGCCCACTACCAGGAGCGCACCGGAAGGCAAGTCACGATGGAATACTGCCTGATCGACGGGTTCAACGACTCCGCGGGCCACGCCCGGATGCTGGGGAGGCGTTTGAAGGGAACGGGTTTCGCCGTGAATCTCATCCCTTATAATCCTGTGGCCGGGCTGGAGTGGAAGCGGCCGAGACGGGACCGGGTGCGGAGGTTCCGCGACGCCCTCGCCGCTCTGGGGGTTCCGGCGACGGTGCGGCGCGAGAAGGGAGCGGACATCTCCGCCGCCTGCGGGCAGTTGAGAAGGAGGATCGACGGATGACCTTCCCCTTCGGGGCGATTCCCGGGCCGCGCTACGCGGCGGAGGGCGGGTACGGCCCGCCGGAGGGGATATCCGCCTCCATAACGCCCGAACGCCTGGAGGAGCTGAGGCGTTCGCCGCCTTCCGAGCTCTCGGACGAGGACCTCGTGCACCTCATCCAGCACGGTGAGACGGCCTTGTTCGACATACTCGTGGAGCGCTACCAGGACAGGATATACAACACCTCCATGAAGATGCTGGCCGACCCCGACGAAGCTCTCGACGCCACCCAAGAGGTGTTCATGAAGGCGTTTCGGGGGCTCGGCCGCTTCGCGTTCAAGTCCACCTTCTACACCTGGCTGTTCCAGATAACGCTGAACTTCTGCCGTTCCCGCCTGCGCTCGCGGAGCCGCGCGTCCCGCATGAAGACGCTGCCGCTCGACGCGAAGGACGAGGACGGGGAATTCCAGGCCTTCTCGCTTCCCGACGACGGGCCGCAGCCGTTCGAGACGCTGCGGAAGAAGGAGCTGCTCGAGGCGGCGGAGAGGGCGCTCGAACTGCTGAGGCCGGAGTTCCGGGAGGTAATCGTGCTGCGCGACATCGAGGGCCTGAACTACGACCAGATAGCGATAGTGCTGAAGTGCAGCATGGGCACGGTGAAATCCCGCCTGCACCGCGCCCGGAACGCACTGGCGCGGGCGCTGGCGCCCTACCTGGAGAGGGAATGAGACGGGCGAGTCTTCCGAAAGCGGCGCTCATCGCGCTCGCGGTCGCGGCGGCGGCCGCGGGCATGGCGTACCTTCTGCTGGGCGAGGCCTACGCCGCGCGGGCGAGGAGGCTGGAGGCGGCCGGGGATTTCGCCGCCGCCGCCGCCCGCTACCGGAAGGCCGTCTCCATATTCCGGCTGTTCGGCAAGGAGGCGGAAGAGGAGGAGACGCTTCTCGCCCTCGCCTCGTGCTACTCGGCGCTGGACAGGAACCTTCTCGCGGCGCGCGCGGCCGCGGAAGCCTGCGCCATGGCTCGGGCGCGCGTCAAGAGGGGAGAGGAGAAACCGGCCGCGCTGGCCGACAGGCTTGCGTTGCTCGCCTACTACCGCTATCGCGCGGACATGACCGAGGACGCCTGGGAGGCGCTGTCCGAGGCCCGGGAGCTCGACGCCGACAATCCCCGCACGGCATACGTGCAGGGGTTGCTGCTCATGCAGGCGGGCGACTTCGCCATGGCGCTGAAGACGCTCGACCGGGCGGTGGAGCTCGGGAGGAAGCGGAAGGACCGGTTCCTGGGAAACTACCACCTGGCGCGGGCGGAGGTCCTGGTGAGGCTCGAGCGGTACGGCGAGGCGAAGGAAGACGCCGCGCGGGCGATATCGGAGGGGCTGAGCGGGCTGGAAGCGCGCCTCGTGTACATAAAGTGTTGCATATACACCGGCGACCTGAAGGAGGGCCGGCGCGCCGCCGTCGAGGCCGAGGACAAGTTCCCCGATTTCCCGGTGTTCCGCTGTTATCTCGCCACGCTGGACATGCTGGACGGGAAGTACGAGGCGGCGAAGGCCCGTTTCGAGGAGGTGCTCTCGCTCGGCGGACCGGAGGGGGAGGACGTCACCTTCTCGCTCGGGGTGGCGTGCTTCTGCCTGGGTTCCTACGACGAGGCCCGCAGGCACTTCATGGCGGCGCGCGAGACGGACCCGGTGCTGGTCACGGTGCTTCTGTACCTGTGCGCGATGAAGGGGGGCTCGGAGAAAGAGGCCGAGCACCTGCTGGACTCGCCTCCCTTCGCG
>QNBY01000292.1 GCA_003644275.1 Planctomycetota bacterium | reverse complement strand
ACGCTTGCCGACTTCGCAGACGCCCCCGGCCTCGTGGTCATGTTCCTTTGCAACCACTGCCCCTTCGTCGTGCACATACGCGAAAAACTGGCCGAGGTCGCCCGCGAGTACGGGAAGAAGGGCATCGCCTTCGTGGCGATAAACCCCAACGACGTCGAGAGCTTCCCCGACGACGCCCCCGACAAGATGGCCGAAGTGGCCCGCGAATTCGGCTTCACCTTCCCCTACCTGTTCGACGAGAACCAGGAAACGGCCAAGAAGTACCGCGCCGCCTGCACGCCCGACTTCTTCTTCTTCGACCGCGACAGGAAGCTCATCTACCGCGGCCAGTTCGACGAGAGCAGGCCGGGCAACGGCGTGCCGGTGACGGGCTCGCACCTGAAGGCCGCCATGGACGCCTTCCTCGCGGGCGAACCCGTGACGGTGGAGCAGCTGCCCAGCATCGGTTGCAACATCAAGTGGAAGAAGGGTAACGAGCCCGACTACGCCTGACCCCTTTCCCCGCCCTCAACTCACGGCCGGGGGCGCTTCGGCGCTCCCGGTTTCGTTCGGGGTCTATCGAGGATTTCTGCGGTACAACGAAATTTTTTTGAAAATACGGAATGCATCCGTCTAAAAAGAGTTATGGTTCGACACAAAGGAGGTCGGATATGGGAAGATGCAAGAGAACACGTAACCTGGAAGTCCATCACAAGGACAGGAGCAAGGGCGCCACGCTCAGCAACGCCGAGGTCCTCTGCCCCCTCTGCCACGAGGCGACCCGCTCGTACGGAAAGCCCGGCCCCACCCCTCCGCCGTTCTCGAAGGAGGTGAAGGAGAAGGCCCTCCGCAGAGCCGGCCACCGGTGCGAGTGCACGCGGAAGAGCTGCCCGCATAACGCGCTGTAAAGGCGCAACGGGACACCGCAGGGCGTCCCGTCGCTTGAGCGTCGAGAGGGAGGAACGGGTATTCTCAGTCCGCGCGGACCATCGGCCTGCCGCACTGAGGGCAGGGGATGGAGGTGCAGGGCGTCCCCGGAGTGTGGGGCACCTTCACGTCGCAGTCCGGGCACCAGCAGCTTCCGCCGGGACCCGCGGCGTTCCCGCCGCCTCTCCCGCGGCCGCCGCCGCGACCGAAGCCGCCGCCGCGGCCCGCGCCGCCGCCGCGACCGAAGCCGCCGCCACCTCCACGGCCGCCGCCACCGCCTCCTCCGGCGCCGCGGCCGCCTCCACGACCACCGCCTCCGCCGCCGAATCCGCGCCCGCCGGGCACGTCAGGCCCCGCTTTCCTTCTCGAGCGCGGCGAGCCTCTTCTTCACCGCCTCGAGTTCCTTCTCCAGCGCGGCGGCTTCCTCGGCGAGGAAGGCCTTCTCGTCCGCGGGCGCGGCGGCCGCGGGCCACACGGGAACCGCCCAGCCCCAGCCGAATCCGCGGCCCCAACCGCGGCCACGGCCCCAGCCGAATCCGCGACCCCAGCCGCGGCCCCAACCACGGCCCCAACCGCGGCCGCGGCCCCAACCGGGCCCCGGGTTCATGTAGCCGGGCCGATCGAAGCCCGCGCAGAATCCCATTCCTCTGCCGGTCATCGGACCCTGTCCGAGAGGTCCCGTCCTGTCTCCGTAAGGCATCTTCGCCTCCTTTCTCGTAACGAAAGACGACTCACGATCCCATACCGTGCATGCGCCGTGCCGGAAAGGCGGGAATCGTAAATCCGGCAGGAAACGGCGGTTGCGGAAATGCTCCGCGGCGCCGTTGCGTTTCCGCTCGAAGCGCGGCGGTTCCGAATTGCAAAATGCAACATCGAAAAGGGGCCGCTTCACCTTGCGCGGGCGCAAAAGGGATATAGTTATTCCGTGACTCCGCACCTCCGGCGTCTTCCCCTTCTCCTGATCCTGTCGGCCTTTCTCGCGGCCTGCGGCTGCGACGCCTTCGTGACGAGGCCGCATCTCGCCGCCCGGCGTCTCGCTCCGCCTCCCTTCCCGGCGCTCGCGCTATGCGGCCCCGAGTTCGACGCCGCCATGTACCGCATCACGCGCGCCCCCCTGCGCCGCGGCAACCGGGCGCACCTGCTGCTGAACGGCCAGCAGGTCTTCCCGGCGATGATGGCCGACATCCGCGCCGCCCGCCGCGAGGTGCTCGTCTCCACCTATATCTTCTCGTCCGACCGCATCGGGTTCGCCTTCGCCGAGTTGCTCGCCCGAAAGGCCCGCGAGGGGGTGAGGGTGCGCTTCCTGTTCGACGCCTTCGGCAGCGTGATGGACCTGGGCAAGAGGGCCGTCCGGCTCATGCGGACGGCGGGCGTGGAGGTGAAGCCCATGAACCCGTTGCTGGGCTTTTCCTTCCTGCGCTACAACAACCGCTGCCACGCCAAGATGCTCATCGTGGACGGCCGCATAGGCTACGTCATGGGGCTGAACCTGAGCGAGAAGTACTGCGGGACCGGCCGCGAGCGCCGCTTCTGGCGCGACGACGCCGTGCGCGTGCGCGGCCCGGTGGTGTCGGACATGAGGCGCGCCTTCGACCTCCTCTGGCGCGAGGCCGGCCGCGGCCCCTTCGGCAAGAAGCCGCCCCTCCCCTTCCTGGACCTGGTGTGGGAGAAGGCCCGCGGCGGCCCCTGGCCCCCGCCCGCCGCGCCTCCGGCCGATCCCCGCCCCTTCCCGGACGGCGTGCCGGCCCGCGTCTTGTTCACGCAACCCGGCTGGTTCCACCACGAGGCCTACGACGCCTTCCTCCAGGCCATCTACTCCGCCCGAAACACCATAGACATGACCTTCGGCTACTTCCTGCCCGACCACCCCGTGGCGAAGGCCCTGCTGGACGCGGCCCGCCGGGGCGTGAGGATACGCATCGTGCTTCCCGACAGGCTCGACGTGTACTT
>QNBY01000291.1 GCA_003644275.1 Planctomycetota bacterium | reverse complement strand
GAGGACGGAGCGCATCTCCACCGCCCTCGCGGCCGGGGGCACGGAGAGGGCTTCCTTCACCCAGGGGCCGCCGTTGACGCTGTATTCCAGGCGGAGGGCGGACAGGCCGTAGTCGTCGCGGGCCGAGCCCTTCACCGTGAGGGGCATCTTCAGGGGGACGGACGCGCCGTCCAGGGGCAGGACGATGGCGACGAGCGGGGGGCGGTCGGGCAGGGGGACGAGGCGGAAGACGGCGGAAGCGGCGCTCTCGAACCCGGCGGTATCCTCGTAGCGGAAGAAGAGGGAGACGGGCGAGCGGGGGGAGAGGACCGCCAGCGCGGAGTCGCCGCCGGTCTTCTTCATGGGCTTGGTGTTGCCGCGGGCGATCACCCAGGCGCGGCGGACGGCGGTGGAGGTCGTTATGCGCGCCTCGACGGTCGAACCCGCCGGGAAGCGGACGAGGCGGCCGGATTCCTCGAAGGGCTCCACGCCCGTGTAGTGCGGGGGCCGCACGCCGAACGTCACGGCGGTAACCGCGGGCACGGGGTGGACCTTCACCCTGAAGGGGCCGGCCGAGGCGTCCCCGGCCTCCGCGAAATAGTCGAACGAGGCCACGGCGGCGGGAAGGGCGGCCTCGTATTCGCCGGGAGCCACGGCGGTGAGCCTCACGACGTCGCCGCCTCCCTCGAAGCGCCGCCTGACCAGGACCTCGGAGGGTTCTTCGCCCTCCACGGACACCCTGAAGAAGACCTTGGCGCCCTCCAATACCACGGCGTCGCCCGGTTTCACGGCGGTTATGCGGGTGGCGGTGGGAACGGCCAGCGCGGAGGTGGGATACAACAGCCTTTCGAGGGAGAGCAGGACGCTCTTGGGCGAGAAGGTTGTGTAAACGGCGAAGGCGAGGAAGACCACGGCGAAGAGGGCGAAGGAGTTGACCACCTTTCCCGCGGGGGCGAAGTCGGCGGGCGAGCGGCCCTCGAGGCGCTTCAGCGCGCGCGCGGCGAGGGCGGCGGCCACGGGGGATTCCTTGTCGGGGAGCTCGGCGAAGGCGAGGAGACTTCCCTGCAGCTCGGGGAGGCGCTTCTCGATGAGCCTCGCGCAGTAGGGGCGGGACAGGCGGCGGAAGAGGGGCCGCACCACGGCCACGGCGAGGAACGAGGAGGCGGTCAGCGTCAGCAGGGCGAAATAGGCCACCCTCACCGGGACGGGGAAGCCCACGGCGTGGTCGCCCACCACGCCGCCGAGCAAAAGCAGCATGGTGAGGGCGAGGAACAGGTTGAAGGAGGCCAAAACCTCGGCCCTGCGCGTGCGGGCCCTCACCGCGTCGAGGAAACGGAGGAGCAGTCGGACTTCTTCCATAACGGGATTCCCACCCAATTGTACCGGCCTGGAGCGGGCGGGGAGAAAAAACTCCGCCGTACATTCGACGGCCGGGAGGAGCGGACGTTCTCTTGTGTGTTTGAGAAGGACGCCAAGGTGTTATACTAACCGCAAAGGAGGAAGCCATGGACGTACTGAGATTCTTCAGGAAGGCAAAGTTCTCCACCGGCGAGCTGACCCGCGTCCGCCGGATACTCAGGCCGAACGGCACCACGATGCTGCTTCCCTACGACCAGTTCGTGGAGCACGACTGCCGGCACCTCGACGGGAAGTCCGACAGCGGCAATCCCTACTACATCTGCGAGCTGGCGAAGGAAGCGGGCTTCAACGGAGTGGTGTTCCACTACGGGCTCTCCGCCCGCTACTGGCCCTCCACCGAGGGCGAGGTGCCGCTCATAGTGAAGATAAACGGCAAGACCTCGATACCGCCGGACGACGAGGCCCTCAGCGTGCACACCTCGTGGGTGGAGGACGCGGTGAGGCTCGGGGCTGCGGGAGTGGGCTACACCATGTACTACGGCTCGCCCGCGCAGGACAGGGACCTGCCGCAGCTCGCGGCGGTCCGCCGGGAGTGCGAGAGGTTCGGGATGCCGCTGATAATCTGGGCCTACCCGCGCGGCTCGGCCATCAACGCGAAGGGGGGCCGGGACAGTTCCTACGCGCTGGAGTCCGCCGCCCGCCTGGCGACCGAGATGGGAGCGACCATAATCAAGTCGAACCTCCCCGCCGACAAGCCGGAGCTGGCGGACAACCCGAAGGTGCCGGAGTACTACCGGAAGGTGGAGAAGGAGATACTTGCCATCTCCGATCCGCTGGAGCGGAAGTACGTGCGGGCGAAGCGCGTGGTGGAGGCCGCGCAGGGCATACCGGTGCTGTTCTCGGGCGGCTCGGAGAAGTCGGACGAGGAGGTGCTCGCCAACGCGAAGGCGGCCGTGCGCGCGGGCTGCTTCGGGTTCATCATCGGCCGCAACATGTGGAAGAGGAAGCTCGAGGACGCGAAGCGCATAGCTGCGATAATAGAGCAGGCGCTGGACAGCGAATAACCGCGAAGCGGCGCATACCCGCCCGAATCGCTCACCGGACGGCCCCCTTCGCGGGGGCCGTCTTTTCCGGAAGAAAAACGGATTTTTTTCACGAAATTACGGGTATAATTTTGTTGAGAATCGGTTTCAGCAAGGCAGGAGGGGCCGCGAAGCGGCCGGTGTAAGGAGACGAGAAGATGAACCCCGACACGAGATTCCTCGACGAGGAAAGGATACAGCGGGCGCTCAAGGAGACGGAGAATCCATCCCTCGACCGGGTGGAGGAAGTGCTCGCGAAGGCGCTCGAGATGAGAGGGCTCACCGTCGAGGAATCGGCGGTGCTGCTCAACGCGAAGCATCCCGAGTTGCGCGAGAGGCTCTACGACGCGGCGCGGAAGGTGAAGGAGACAATCTACGGCAAGCGGATAGTGCTGTTCGCGCCGTTGTACATCAGCAACTACTGCGTGAACAACTGCCTGTACT
>QNBY01000290.1 GCA_003644275.1 Planctomycetota bacterium | reverse complement strand
GGGACCGGACGAGGTGCTGGCCATGCTCCGCCGCCGTCCCTGCACCGTGCGCGACGTGGCCGCCGGGCTGGGCGTGAACGTGAACGAGGCCGCCAAGGTGGTGGGCGTGCTGGTGGAGCAAGGGCGGATAAAGCCGGTCCGCCGCGAGGGGCTTACCTACTACCTCCCGGCCTGACCGGCGAGAAGCGCCTTCCAGACGTCCTCCATGGAGTACAGGCCCGCCTCCGCGCGGGCGGCGAAACGGGCGGCGGCGAGAGCGCCCCGCGCGAGCGCCGCGCGCGACGACAGCGCGTGCCGCACCCGTATGACCTCGTGCTCCGATGCGGCGATGAACTCGTGCTCGCCGTATATCCCCCCGGCCCGCACCGCGTGTATGCCTATCTCGTCCCCGGCCCGCCTTCCCGCGCCGCTCCTTCCCGTTACCGGGCGCAGCCCGTCGAAGAGGGCGGCGAGCGACAGGGCCGTGCCGGACGGGGCGTCCGCCTTGTTGCGGTGGTGGGCCTCCACTATCTCGAAGTCGAACCCCATATCGGCGAGCGGGCGTAGCGAACGGAGCAGTTCCCTCATCACCGCTATGCCCAGCGACATGTTGCTGTCGCGCACCACCGCGACGGCGCGCGAGGCGGCCTCCAGGGCGGAAAGGTCTTCCGGCGTCATGGCCGTCGTGCCGACCACGAGCGGCTTGCCCAGCTCCGCGCAGCGGCGGGCGTGCTCCGCCACCGCGCCGCCCGTGCAGAAGACGAGATAGACGTCGGCCTTCCCCTCCGGCCGGGCGGAGAGCGGCGGTCCCCCCGCCGGGTTGCGCGAGCCCGACCTATCGGGCGCGTCCACCGCCTCTGCTATCTCCATGCCAGCCTTGCCCGCCTCCAGGACGAGGGCGGTCCCCATGCGGCCCGCCGCGCCGATTATGCCGAGGGTTGGAAGGCTCCCGCTCATGGTTCCTCCTTTCGGTGTTCCGGAGGGATGATACCTCCCTGTGCCGGGCCGGGCAAGCGCCGCCGATGGGCGGGGAGCGAAAAGGTTTGAAGAAGACGCGAGACGAGTATAATCAGACGATGAAGGTCCCGGTAGCTCAATCGGATAGAGCGTCGGCCTCCGGAGCCGAAGGTTGTGGGTTCGATTCCCGCCCGGGATACCAGGAGAACGACGGCCCCGTTTCCTGAAGTGGAACGGGGCCTTTTTTCGCCCAACCGTCGCGCCGTTCCGGAAAGGAGAACCCATGAGGAAAGCGGCTTTGCTCGCGTTGCTGGCGGTGTTCGTCGCGGCCTGGGGCTGCGTGCCGCCGGAGGAGCGCGCCATCAGGAAGGCGATATCGAAGGTGTACCCCGCGCTGGTCTTCGTCAAGCCCATCCAGCTCAGCTACGACTGGGGCAAGAAGGAAGCCCAGCAGGTGTTCGGCAGCGGCTCCATCATCTCGCCCGACGGCTACATCATCACGAACAACCACGTGGCCGAGAAGGCGAGGGAGATAAGCTGCGTGCTGTACAACCGCGAGGAGATAAAGGCCGAGGTGGTCGGGCTGGACCCGGAGGCCGACATCGCCGTGCTGAAGCTGGATGAGGGCGAGCTCTCCGCCATGATGAAGCGCAAGGGCATGGCGGCCCTGCCCGTGGCGAAATGGGGGGACTCCGACGAACTGCGCGAAGGCGAGGCGGTGCTCGCGCTGGGCGCTCCCTTCGGCTTCACCCGCTCGGTCACCCGCGGCATAGTGTCGTCCACCCAGCGTTACTTCGAGGACTTCCCGCACCACCTCTGGATACAGACCGACGCGGCGATAAATCCCGGCAACTCCGGCGGGCCGCTCGTCAACATCAAGGGCGAGATAGTGGGGATCAACACGCTGGGCATCCGGGGAAGCGGCATAGGGTTCTCCATCCCCGCCAACGTGGCCCGCGACATAGCCGAGCGGATAATCCGCGACGGCAAGGTGGTGAGGGCCTACTTCGGCATGAGTTTCCAGGCCCTGCACGATTTCACGCGCTCCGCCCACATGAAGGCGGACAAGGGCGTGCTCGTCGCCAACGTGGACCGCTACTCCCCCGCCGAGGAAGCCGGAATCCGCGCGGGCGACGTGCTGCTCGCCTGCGACGGGCATCCGCTGAACGCCCTCTACCAGACCGACCTGCCCGCCCTCACCCGCTACCTCGCCTTCCTGCCGGTGGGCGCCGAGGTGGACCTCACCGTCCGCCGCAAGGACGAGATACTCCACTTCAAGGTAACCCCCGTGGAGAAGGGCTCGTTCGAGGGCGAGGAATTCGAATGTCCCCTCTGGAACTGCGTGGTGAAGGAGATAACGAAGGAAAAAAGCCCCCGGCTGTTCTTCTTCCGCCACAAGGGAGTGTTCATCTACTCGCTCACCTACGAGGGCAACGCGCGCGCGTCGGGGCTCGCGGGGGGCGACATAATCCTCGAACTGGACGGCAGGAAGGTCGAGGACATGGCCTCCTTCAAGAAGATATACGAGGAACTCGCAAAGCGGCCTAAGGGCAAGCGCAAGGTGCCGCTCAAGGTGCTGCGCGACGGGCTGGAGCTGCTGCTCGTGCTGAATTACGAGACCGACGTCCGCAAGATCCAGGAAGAGGAGGAAGACTGATGCCGTTCCGCGACGATAGACGCCGCCGCTTCCGTCCCGCCGTTTCCCTGGCGCTGGTCCTGCTACTGTTCTTCGCGGCCGCTTCCTTTGCCGAGGACGGCGAGGCGAAAGCGAAGGAGAGGGAATTGCTCTCCCGCATCATGCGAACGGCGAAGAACTCGCTGGTGTTCGTGAAGGTGGAGCTCCGCAGCCCCGACGACCGCCTCCCCCCGGCCTACCGCGCCCTCAGTATCGTCTCGAAGTGGGAGGACTTCCTCACCACCAGGCAGCCGCT
>QNBY01000289.1 GCA_003644275.1 Planctomycetota bacterium | reverse complement strand
TCGCGCCAGCGGCTCAGGAGCTTGCGGGCTTCCTCCACCGCCCTGCGGTCGGGGAGGTCGCCGGTGCTGTAGCGGCGGACGCTTCTCTGGTAGCGGTCGAGCTTACGCCAGGCGCTCCTGAGCTCGGCGAGGTGGTCGAAGGCGAGCGCGCCCACCCCGGCGGCTCCCGCCAGCGCGGCGAGGCAGAGCAGCCAGAAGCCCCACCTGCGGAGGAAGGTCACGGCGACACCTCCTCGCCGCCGGGGGCGGCCGGTTCGTAGTAGGGAGGAACGCGCAGGCGGGCGGTGATGGTGAACCTTATGACGGGGAGCGGGCCGGAGGGCGTCTCGACGGTGTCCTCGGTCCAGTCGGTGGCGATGGAGACGGCGGAGAGGGGCGAGCCCTCACCGGCGAGGGCGTCGCGGAAGCGCTCGACGGTGCGGAGCTTCGCGTCCCCCTTGCCGGCGGCGGCCTCTCCCGTGAGGGTGAGCGCGTACCAGCGCTCGACGCGGCAGGGTTCGAGGCGGTCGAATATCTTCTGTTCCTCCGGGGAAGCCTCGCGCCTTCCGGCCTTCCAGGTGATGATGTCCTCGACGCCCGTTATTCCGGGGTAATCGAGGGAGACGGCCCATTCCTGGAGTTTTTCGGCGGAGACGTCGCGTATGGAGAGGGAGGCGAGCCAGAGGAGCGAGCCTGCGGAGCGGACGGAATCGAGGGCGGAGACGATGCGGTTGGCGGCGCGGTAGGGGGCGTCCCTGCCGTGGAGGAAGGAAGCGAGGTTGCGGGCCTGGAGGGCGAGGGGGGGGATCTCGTCGAGGACGGCGCGGAGCTCGGCGTCGTCGCGCTCTATCTCGTCCACGGCCTTGCGGATGACGGCTATGTCGGCGGAGACGCGGTCGAGCCTCATGTTCACCACGACGAGGGAGACGACGGCCGCTATCCACAGGACGAGGATGCCGAGGGCGACGGGGGTGCGCTTCTCGGCGAGGACGTTGTCGAGCTGGAGGGAGGGGGGAAGCAGGTTGGTCGTGAAGCGGGTCTCGCCGAGCCCCTGGAGGGCGAGGCCGAAGGCGACGGAGAGCTGGCGGCAGTCCTCGAAGAAGACCTCGGCCGGCCCGACGAGGGAATAGGCTATCTTCTGGGGGTAGGTTATCTCGGCGACGGGGACTCCGAGCTCGTCGCCTATGAGCTTCAGCGCGCCGGGGAAGGAGAGGCCGCGGCCGGAGAGATAGACCTTCTCGACGTCCCTTCCCGCGGCCTGGGAGCGGAAGAAGCCGAGCGAGCGGCGCGCCTCGGCGAGCAGGTTCCGTATGCCGGGCATGACGGCGGCCACGGCTTCCTCGCCGCCGCCCGCGAGGGCGGAAATCTTTTCCTGTTCGGCCTCCACGAAGGAGAGCCTGCGGCGCTCGGCCACCATCTCGGTGAGGTGGGAGCCCGCCACGGGGAGGGGGCGCACCCAGAGGTCGCCGTTCGTGTCGAAGATGGCGAAGCCGGTGTAGCGCGCGCCGACGTCGAGGAGGGCGACGGGCTTTTCGAAGTGGAGCTCCCAGTTCAGATAGTTGTAGAGCGCGATGTGGGTGAGCTGGACGCCGACGACGCGCATCATGGCCTCGCGGCAGAAGCGGAGGACGGGGTCGAGGACCTCGCGCTTGACGGCGAAGAGGGCGACCTTTCGGCCCTGGGAGACGTCGGCGGGGTCGGAGACGAGCTGGTAGTCCCAGATGACGTCGTCGAGGCTGAAGGGTATCTGCTGCTGGGCCTCGTAGCGCATCATCTCGGGGATCTTGCCGAGGGGACAGGGGGGGAGCTTCACGACGCGCTGGAAGGAGAGGGAGCCCGAGACGGAGACGACGACGCGCTCTCCGATGAGCGATTTCCGGCCCGCGAGGCCGATGAGGGCCTTCCTCACGGCCTCGAGTATCCTCTCGTCGTCGCGCCCGAGGTAGGACAGCTCGCGGATGTCGTAGTCCGCGAGGCGTATTCCCTCCTGCGTCCGGACGAGCTTGACGGCGCGGACGGCGGAGGAACCGATGTCTATGCCCCAGACGTGCTTTCGGGTCAAGTCCGACTCCGTTGGATGTGAACGGGGCGATTATAGGAAGCATATCGGGGGGCGTCAACAAAAAAGACGGACGGCGGGTGCGGGAGGGAAACGGCGCGCGAAAACGAAACGCGGTTCAGGAGACGAGTTCGGCGAAGGAGCGGCGGACCTCGAGGAGGAGTTCGACGAAGGGCGGGGAGAGCCTGTCGCGGGGGTGTTCGAGGGGGACGTCGAAGGTTCGGACGATGCGGCCGGGCTCCATTCCGAGCAGCACGACGCGGGTGCCGAGGGCCACGGCTTCCTCTATGTTGTGGGTTACGAACAGCACGGTGAGGGAGCGGTCGCGCCAGAGGGCGAGGAGCTCGTCCTGGAGTGTCTTGCGGGTGCGCTCGTCGAGGGAGCCGAAGGGTTCGTCCATGAGGAGGACGGCGGGCTCGGGGGCGAGGGCGCGGGCGATGGAGGCGCGTTGCTGCATTCCGCCGGAGAGCTCGTAGGGCCAGGAGCGCTCGACGCCGGAGAGCCGGACGAGGGCGAGGTACTCGCGGGCCTTCCTTTGGGCCTCGGCGCGGGGCACGCCGCGGACCTCGAGGCCGAAGAGGACGTTGGAGAGGACGGTGCGCCAGGGGAAGAGGGCGTTCTGCTGGAAGACGAAGCCCATCTCGTTCCTGCCGCGGGTCCCGTGGAGGGAGATGGAGCCGGAGGTGGGGGTCTCGAGCCCGGCGAGGAGGCGGAGGAGGGTGGTCTTTCCGCAGCCGGTGGGGCCGAGGAGGCAGAGGAACTCGCCGCGGCGCACTTGGAGGTCGAGGTTTTCGAGGGCGGTGACGCGCCTTCCGTCCTCGTTCTCGAAGACCTTGGTGAG
>QNBY01000288.1 GCA_003644275.1 Planctomycetota bacterium | reverse complement strand
GCAGATGGGCGAGGACATAATAGAGACGTTCCAGACCGACTTCGTGCAGCGCGACCTGCGAAGCCTGCCGATGATGCAAGGGGTGAAGAACCTGCGCGACTTCGAGCTGTGCATATCGCTCTCGGGCACCTCGATAGGGTACTCGTGGATAAACTGGCCCGGCACGCGCTACGGGAAGAAGATAGCGCTGGGCGTGACCGGAGTGCTGGTTACGAACTACATTCCGTTCCTGCAGTCCGGACAGCTCGTGGGGCTGCTTCCCGGGATAAAGGGGGCGGCGGAGTACGAGCACCTGATAGGGTACGAGAAGGGCCGCGGCAAGCAGGCGATGGGGTCGCAATCGGCGGCGCACCTGCTGATCATCCTGCTCATCATCGTCGGGAACGTAATCTACTTCATGGGCCGCCGCGAGGAAAGACGGCAGGGGCAGTAGGAGGAAACTATGGAGACCACGCTCGGATTCCTGGATTACCTTCAGTACTCGGTCGCGGCGTTCCTGACGCTGTGCGTGTTCTCGTTCCTTTGGCGCGACAACGTGTTCTACAAACTGGCGGAGGCGATATTCGTCGGCACGTCGGTGGGCTACACGCTGGGCCTGTACTACAAGACGCTGGCCTACCCGCGCCTGGTGCTGCCGCTGTTCTACCAGGGGAAGATACACTACGTGCTGGCGTGCGTGCTGGGCGTGCTGTACCTGACGCGGTTCTCGCGCAAGTACGGGTGGCTCTCGCGCTGGCCCATGGCGCTGCTCATAGGCTTCGGCTCGGGCATGACGATTCCCTACGCCATCCAGGCGCAGGTGTTCAAGCAGCTCAGCGCCTCCATGCTTCCGCTGTGGAGCAGCGCGGGCTTCGAGTTCAACAACTTCCTCATCGTGCTGGGCGTGCTGTGCACGCTGTTCTACTTCTTCTTCAGCATAGAGCACAAGGGCAAGCTGGTGAAGATACCGGTGAGGATAGGCATCATCTACATAATGATCTCGTTCGGCGCCACGTTCGGCTACACGGTGATGGCGCGTTTCGCACTGCTCATCGGGCGGATAAACTTCCTGTGGTACACGTGGCTCGGGAGCATCTTCGGCTTCCACGCCTGAGCCGGGGACGACGCGAAAGAGACGGGGCGGGCCTTCGGGCCCGCCTTTTTCGTGGGGAGGGGGTAGGGCGGAAGCGGGTCGCTTGCGTGCGGATTGAGAGGGGTATAATCTGATGTCGGAGGTGCGAAATGAGGAGAAAAGCAGTACTTACCCTTTTCCTTTTGGCTTTCGCGGTAGGACTGGCGGGGTGCGGGAAGCCCGCGAAGGATCCCGCGGTGCTCGCCGAGAACGAGAAGTTGAAGGTGCGCAACTCGGAGCTCATCCGGGACAAGGAGAAGCTCATACGTGAGCTGAACCGGGTGTCCGAGGAGCGCAACGAGTGGAAGGACAAGTACAACGCCGCGCAGGTGAAGCTGGAGGAGCTGGAGACGCTCATACAGAAGCTGAAAGTGGAGAGCGCCGAGCTGAAGGCCGCCCTCGAGGAGCTCAGGAAGCGCAACGAGGAGCTTGAGAACGAGCGGGCCTCGCTGGCCGGCAAGCTGAAGGACATAGAGGGCGTCACGGTGAAGCGGAAGGGCAACGAGATCTGCGTGACGATGGAGAACAAGATACTGTTCGACTCCGGCAAGGCCGATCTGAAGCCCACCGCCCTCAAGGCGCTGAAGCGCATCGCCGAGGCGCTGGCCTCCGACTTCAAGGGGAGGACGATCCGCATAGAGGGGCACACGGACTCCGATCCGATACGGAAGTCCAAGTATCCCTCCAACTGGGAGCTCTCCACGGCGCGGGCCTGCGCCGTGCTGCACCGGCTGGAGAAGTACGGGCTCGATCCGCGGCACATGTACGTGGCGGGCTTCGCCTTCTACCGGCCGCTCGCCCCCAACGACACGCCGGAGAACAAGGCCCGCAACCGCCGCGTGGAGATATACATCATGGAGGCGGGGAAGTAAGCGCACCGCCCGCGGCGGACGAGGAAAGGAAAAGAAAGAGGCCGACCGGCGACGGTCGGCCTCTGCGTCTTCGGGGCGGTCGGCCTCAGCTCTTGTACCACTTGAGGATGGCGTTCACCGTGGCGTTTATGACGGGATAGACGATGGGGGAGGCGGTGAGCAGCGGGTGGGTGCCTATCTGCATGGTGTTCATGTTCATGTCGGTGGTGTGGGTCTGGACGAGCAGGGCGAGCATGTTTATCATCTCTCCCACCGAGACGCCGCCGCGTATCTGAGCGCCGATGAGCACGTGGTTGCAGCGCGAGAAGAGGAGCTTCACCTTCTGCTTGTGCGAGCCCGGGAGCTTGCCGGGGTGCTTGTCCATGGTCTCGAACTCGCCCACGACGTACTCGATGCCGAGGGCCTTCGCCTGCTTCTCGGTGAGGCCGGTGGAGGCGAAGGCGGTGTCGCCTATCTTCGTCGAGAAGGTGCCGAGCACGCCGCCGAAGCCCTTGAGCACCTTCACGTCGTAGAGGTTGGTGCCCACGAGCCTGCCCTGGGCCATGGCGGTGGAGGCGAGCATGAGGGGGGAGAAGTCGCCGGTGAGGAAGTGGTGCTTGGCCGCCACGTCGCCCACCGCGAACACTCCGGGGGCGGAGGTGCGCATGAACTCGTTGGCCTTGATGCCGAAGCGGGGATGCACGTCGAGGCCCATCTTCCGAGCCAGTTCGAGGTTGGGCCGGTAGCCCACGGAGACTATGACGACGTCGGCCTCGACGGAAGCGCCGCCCGCGAGCCTCACGCCGGTCGTTTTGGCCGAACCCGTTATCTCCGCCACGGTGTCGCCGGTGATTATCCGGGCACCGCGGGCGGAGAGGATGGAGCGGACTTCCTCGCCGAATTCCTTGTCCATGGTGGTGGGGAGAAGGTCGTC
>QNBY01000287.1 GCA_003644275.1 Planctomycetota bacterium | reverse complement strand
GGGGCCGGGACGACGACTCCCTCGACCCCCTCCGAGAACTCGCGGCGCGAGCCGTCCTCGCCCGCGAAGCGCGCCTTGCCCTTCAGGACCTTCACGGCAACCTCGCACTTCCGCGCGCTCTCCGCGAGCACGAGCCCGGGCAGGCCCGCCGTTGCGCCGCCCGTCCGTATCTCTATCTCCACCACCGAGCCCTTCTCCACTTCCAGCCTGCCGAAGTGGGGAAGCAGCACCGTTATGGACCTCTTTCCGCCCACCCTGATCTTCCCCGCCTTCAGCACGACTACCTTGCCGCCGTCCGCCTCCGTGGTGTAGTGGTATATCTTCGCGCCGAGGGGGAACACCTCCGGCGCCGGGGCGGCATTCCTCAGGGAGGGAACGGCCCCGCCCTTCGCCGGGGCCGGACGGCCGGGAGCGGCCGCCCCGTCCGCGGATTTCCCCGACGGCTTCTTGGCCTTCAGACCGCCGAGCGCGCCGCCGCTTTCGGCGGTGGAACGGCGCATCCCGCCCCCCCTACGGCTCCTCGTGCCCGCCCCCTCCATCTCCTCTTTCGCCGCGTTGGCGGACTGCTCCTTTTTCTTTTCCTTCCACTCGTGTCCCGTCGAGCGCGAGAGGTCCTTCTTGGTGTCCTTCGACTCCTTGTCCACGTCCGGCTCGCCCTTGCCCGCGCCGGTCGGGGTGAGGTTCCGCGCCGCCCTGTCGGAAAGGGCGGGAACACCCGTCAGGGAGTCCCTCTCCCCTTCCGTCCTCTCCTCCTCGAGCTCTTCCTTCCCTGCGGCGGGAACGGAGGCGGTCGTCGTCTCTCCGCCGCCCTCCAGGTGCGCTTCTTTCCCGGCCTGCGGCCGCTCCGCCCGCTGTTCCGGCCCGACGCCGAGAAACGCCCACGCGGTTAGGGCGGCGACGAACACGGCGGCGGCGAGCGCGATCCTCGTGAATCGGCCGCCGGGGATGCGCGCGCGGCGCTCGAAGCGGACGGAGGTATCCCCCGCGGGCGAGGGCGCGTGGGCCTCGAGCAGCGCCGAGCGCACCGCGAACAGCTCGCGCAGCGCCCCTTCGTCGAGCTCCCCGCGCTCCAGCGCCTCGGTGAGCTCGCGCTCCTCATCGGCCGTCAACTCGCCGTCCAGCCAGGCGAGGAACAGCTCCTCGTAGTAGGTATCGTTCTTCCGGGCGTCTTTCATCGTCATCACCTTTTCATGTGCGGCGCGAGCCTTCCCGCGAGGGTCTTGTGCGCCCTGTAGAGCCTGCCGCGCACCACACTCCGGTTGCAACCGAGATATTCCGCTATCTCCGCATACGAAAGCCTCAGTTCGTAGCGAAGGCGTATGACCTCCCGCTGGTCCGGCGGGAGATCGGCCACGGCCGCTTTCACGGCCTCCGTGAGGTCCCGGCTCTCCTCCACCCGAAGCAGGTCGGCCTCGGGATCGCCGGCCCCGCCTCCCTCGGAGGACGGCCCGGCCAGGTCGGGCGGAAGCGGCGAACAGCGCTTTCTCCTCAGAACGTCCAGCGCCCTGTTGCGGGCGGTTATCCTGAGAAAGGGAATGAGCGCCTCCGGCTTTCGTATGCTCTCCCGCTTCTCGAAGAGCCTCATGAACACGTCCTGAACCACGTCCCGCGCCTCCTCGACGTTCCCCAGAACGGAGTACGCCTGCGTGAAGACGAAGGATTCGAAGAGCCGGACGATTCGCTCGAAAGCCTTCTCGTCGCCGGTCCTCAACCTCTCTGCAAGGTTGCGGATCTCGTCTGCCATCTTTTCCCCGGTCGTGAAGAGTGACGGATGAAATGTGCGAAGTTCACGCGAGAAGTCAGTATAATCTCTCTCGGACCGAAGTATAATAGAACGGAAAGGGAAAGCGGTCGAGGCGGCCGCGGGTTTTCCCGAGGAAAGTCCGGCCTCCGCAGGGGAAGGTGGTGGGTAACGCCCACCGGGGGCAACCCCAGGGAAAGTGCCACAGAAAACAAACCGCCTTCCGGCCCCGCCGGGAGGTAAGGGTGAAAAGGTGAGGTAAGAGCTCACCGCGTCGCCGGTGACGGCGACGGCACGGCAAACCCCACCTGGAGCAAGGCCAAATAGGGGAGGATGGGCTGCCCCGGCCCGCTTGACTCCCGGGTAGGCCGCTCGAGCATGCCGGCGACGGTATGCCCAGATGAATGGTCGCCCACGACAGAAGCCGGCTTACCGGCCGCTTTCCCTCCCTTTTTCTTGGTTCCTCCCGGGAGATGACCGTCCGAGAGATAGAAAGCCCTCACAATCCCCTCGTGAAGAAGCTCGCCTCTCTCTCCTCCCCGAAGGGGAGGAGAGAGCACCGCCTGTTCCTCGCCGAAGGCCCCCGCGTCCTCTCCGCCGCCCGCGAGGCGAAGGCGGAGGCGGAACTGCTGCTGCTCGACGCCTCGCGCTTCGACTCCCCGCCCCCCGCCTCTCCCCGCTCGCGCGACGTCGTGCTCCTCTCGCCGCGCGCCTTCGCCAGGTTCTCAGCCGTCGAGCACTCGCAGGGCCTCGCCGCCGCCTTCCCCCTCCCCGAGCTTCCCGCGCCCTCCGTCCCGCCCGAAGGGAGGTATTTCGCGCTCGCGGCGTGCGGCGTCCAGGACCCCGGCAACATGGGCGCGCTGATGAGGGTGGCGGCGGCCTGCGGCTGCGACGCGCTGATCGGCGTGGAGCCGTGCGCCGACTTCTTCTCGCCCAAAACCGTGAGGGCGTCCGCCGGAGCCGTCTTCTCCCTCCCGCTGTATCGCCTCGCGCCCGCCGCCTTCCTGTCCTTCCTCGACGATGCCGCGCTCGAGGCCGTCGCCGCGGACGCCGCCGCGGGCGCGCCCTACACCGACTTCGAGTTCCCTTCCCGGCTGGTCCTGCTGTTGGGTTCGGAGGGAAGGGGCCTGCCCGCCGCGCTGCTCGAGCGCTCCAGGCGGGTGTGCATCC
>QNBY01000286.1 GCA_003644275.1 Planctomycetota bacterium | reverse complement strand
GGGGGGGGGGGGGAGGGACGGGAGAGGCGTACACCACGGCCGCGGCGAGCGCGGCGGCGAGCATGACCGCGCCGAAGTAGAGGAAGAGACACCGGAGCCAGAAGGAAGCGGGAGACGGGCCGGGACCGCGGCTCGTCGTCTCGCGGGGCCCCACGGGATCATCCTCCGCCTGGATGGGATTTTTCCTCGAGTTCGAGGATTATCTCGATGAGCTGCGTGGAGGTGATGGCGCCCATCTTGAGCAGGACGAGGCCGAGGAGGGGGTATCTGCCCCTCTTCTGTTCTTTTTTCTGTATCTCGAGCGCCTTTTTGAGCGTTTCCTCGGAGATGTAGCCTTTCCGGAGGGCGACGTCTCCGAAGTTCCTCCTTTTCGCCATGGGTCGATTTTACCGCTTCCTTTTGCGTTTTTCAAGGAATAAGCATCATTTCAGGAGCGAGCCGGATCGCTCCACTTCCTCGATTATCGCATCCAGGTCCTCCATGGGGAATTCGGTGGCGGGGTCCTTGCCGAGCAGTTTCCTGACGTCGGAATAGATGAGGTAGAGGCAGGGGACGACGAGCAGGGTGATGAAGGTGGCGAAGGCGATGCCCCAGACTATGGTGATGGCCATGGGGGAGAGGAATGCGGTCTGGCCGGTGGCGAAGAAGGCGAGGGAGGAGAGGCCGCAGATGGTGGTGACGGTGGTCAGGATGACGGGGCGCATCCTTATTCGGCCCGCGGCGAGGGCGGCCTTCCAGGGGGATTCCCCGGCCCGGCGGGCGGCGTTGATGAAGTCCACGAGGAGGATGGAGTCGTTCACCACCACGCCCGCGAGGGCGACGGCGCCCATCATGGAGAGGATGACGAGGTCGGAGCCGTGCACCACGTGGCCTATGACGACGCCGATGAGGGTGAGGGGGATGGGGGACATGATGATGAGCGGCTTGGCGAGCGACTTGAACAAGGCGGTGAGGATGACGAGTATGAGGAGCAGGGCCACCACGGCGAGTTTGGCGAGCGAGAGCATGGATTCCTTGAGTTCCTTTTCCTGGCCGCCGGGGATGATGGAGTAGCCCTCGCCGGGCCAGCGCTCGGCGACGAGTTTCTTGAGGTGGGCGATGAGCGCCTCGGTGATGAGCGTGGCGTTGCCTTCCTTGGAGTTCACGTCGGCGGAGACGGTGATGGTGCGCTTGCCGTTGCGCCTGCGGAGGGTGCGTATGCCCTGTTGTTCCTGGATACGGGCGACGTCGGTGAGCCTGACGCGCTTTCCGGAGGGGGCGATGAGCCAGATTTTCTCCAGCGAGTCGCGGAAGTCCCTGATGGAGGTGTCGAAGCGGACGAGGACGGGGTAGTCGTCCTCGGCCGGGCGGATCCTGGCCACCTCGACGCCGGAATAAGCGGTGCGGAGCTGGGTGGCGAGGCGCATGTTGTCGAAGCCGAGGGAGCGGCCCTTGTCGAGCAGGGTTACGATGAGCTCGCGCTTTCCGGGAGTGAAGTCGTCCTGGACGTCTTTCGCGCCGGGCTGGCGCTCCAGGAACTTCCGGCCCGCGCGCGCTATTTCCCTCAGGACGGCGTAGTCCGGGCCGCTGACGAACACCTCCACGTCCTTGCCGCCGGGGTTCTTGTGAAGGGTGAACACCTTGGCCTTTGTGAGTTCCTCGATGCGGTTGACCTTGCGGCGGACGTCCTCGATTATCTCCGTGGTGGTCCGGCGGCCGTCGAGGGGTTTCAGGTCCACGTAGAACTGGGCGAGGTTGGAGCCGAAGCGGTAGGCGTAGGGGTCGTCGGCGAAGACGCCGATGGTGGTGGAGAAGCCCTTGAGCTCGTTGTCGGGGAGGGAGAGTATTATGTCCTCCACCTTGGCGGCGACCTTGAGGGTGTCCTCGAGCTTGTATTGGGTGGAGCACTCTATGTTGACCATGAACTGGTCGCCCTCGAAGTCCTTTGCGAAGCGTAGGGGGATGCAGTACCAGGCGTAGGTGACGGAGAGGGCGAACAAGAGGAACATGGCGAAGACGAACGGATACCGCCAGCGGAGGACGAAGGCGAGCACGCGCTCGTAGAAGTCGAGGAAGCGGGGGAAGAAGCCGGGGCCCTTCCTCTCGCGGCGGGAGGCGAGGCGTTCGTGGTAGTCGGAGGGGGTCCAGTCCGCGATGTGAGAGGGGAGGATGAGGAGGCACTCGAACAGCGAGAAGCACAACACCACCGTGACGGTGACGGGGATGATGCTCGTGAACTTGCCCATGCGGCCGGTCATGAACATGAGGGGGAGGAAGGCGGCGACGGTGGTGGCGACGGCGGCGACGACGGGCCAGAGCATCTGGCGGGCGCCTATGACGGCGGCCGCCTTGGGCTTTATGCCCTTCTCGATGAGGCGGAAGCAGTTCTCGGTGATCACTATGGCGTCGTCCACCACGAGCCCGAGAACCATGATGAAGGCGAACATGGTGATCATGTTCATGGTGTAGCCGAGCAGGCCGAGGATCATGACGCCGCCGAGGAAGGATACGGGGATTCCCAGGGCGGTGAAGAAGGCCATGCGGAGGGTGAGGAAGAGGCAGAGGGTGGCGAGGACGAGGACGAGCGCCTGGGTTCCCTGCCTGAGAAGGGTCATGAGGCGGTTTTCGACGAAGACGGAGGTGTCCGCGAAGGTGCCGACGTGGAGGGAGGGGGGGAGGCGCTTCTGGAACTCGTTTATGGCGGCGTTGACGGCGTCGGACACGTCTATGGTGTCGCCCGTCCTGTTCTTGGAAAGCAGGAGCATGACGGAGGGCTTGCCGTTGAAGCGGCCTATCACCACGGCGTCCTGAAAGGCGTCGGTGATGCGGGCGACGTCGGAGAGTTTCACCTCGTCGCCCGCGGGGTCGGTGTAGACGACGATGTCGCGGAAGGCGGCGGGGTCGTCGCGTTCGCCGCGGAGTCGGACGAGGTACTCGCCCTTGC
>QNBY01000285.1 GCA_003644275.1 Planctomycetota bacterium | reverse complement strand
GGCTTCAGCGCGGCGGCGCCCACTATCGCGGAAACCACCGTGTCCGTCTCGTCGTGCGCCGCGACGTACTCCAGCGCCTCGGGACCGGCGAGGACCTCGCAGCCCGCCTCGCGGAACTCGTCCGCCCGCCCGTCGAGCGCGGCGGCGTCCGCCACCACGGCGTACCGCGGCCGGAACCGCCGGGCGGCCTCCAGCGCCCCGTCCACGTTACGGTGCACCGCCAGCGCGAAGAGCTCGTAGCGCTCCGCGTGCCGCTCCAGCACGTCCAGCGCGGCCTTGCCTATCGAGCCCGTCGCTCCGAGAAGCGTTATCCTCTTTCTCAATTCAGCGCGCTCCGCCTTCGTCCATCAGCCCCTCGCGTATCATCCTCGCCCGGTCCTCCGGGCCGATGTAGCGAGAGGACCGTATGCTCACCACGGTGTAGAACTCCTCCGGCGGCCTGGATGTGTCCGGCAGGCCGTCTTTCGTCCGGTCGAAGTAGAAGGAAAGTTTTATACGCACCGCGACGGGCAGGTCGCCTTTCTGCATCACTTCCCATTCGTCCGACCACTCCAGCCCGTCGTAGTAGGATATCTCGAAGTCCCCTATCATGTCGCACAGCAGCTCCGACGAGCCCCCTTCCTCGAGCACGCCGTCCCAGCCCTTCTGCTCGCTGCGGTAGAGCAGGTAGGCGCTGGTGCGCGTGTCGCGCTTCACGAAGTAGCGTATCTCGCGGTAGAGGTAGTAGCGGCCGCCGTCGGTGTCGTACACGGGGTCCGCCACCACGAAGGCGATGCCCGCGCCGTCCGAGAAGTCCGGGTCGCGCATGGCGAGGAAGGGCCTGGGCCCCTGCGGCGGCGGGGCCTCCTCCGGCGGAACCTCCTCGGGCGGCGGGGCCTCGGCGGGCGGAAGGTCCTCCTCGTCCTCGGGGGCCTCGAAGAAGTGGGGCAGGGTGGCGAGCGTGAGGTCCGACGATATCACGTCGAACACCGCCGCCGTTATGTGCGTCCAGCGGCACTCCGCCTCCGCCTCCGCCTCCGCCTTCATGGTGCTTATGAGCACGGCGTAGCACACCGTGATGACTATGAGCGCCAGCGCGAGCGCCATGAGAAGCTCTATGAGCGTGAACCCGTCCCGCGCCCGCCTCACGGCTTCCTCCTCCCCTCCGCGGGCGGCGCTTCCCCGCCGTTCTCCCCGGCGGGCTTCGGCAGTATCTTTATGGCGAGCGGCGAGACGATGGTGGAGAGCACCACGCGCCCTTCCTCCCCGAAGCCTATTTCCACCGACGCTTGCACGTCTATCCGCCGCAGCGCCCCTATGTTCTCCTCGTCCCCGATGTCGAGCACGTTCACGGTGTACTTCACGCCCGCCACCTCGCCGCTCTCCACCTTGGGATCGGGGAATCCCTCCGCCAGCGTCTCCTCCATCTTCGTGCGCGCCACCTGCAGCGCGATGAACCTGCGGCTCGCGAAGATGGCCGAGCTGAGCGACGACTGCCGCAGCTCCAGCAGGAAGTAGAACGCCGTCGCCAGTATGGCGACCGCGGCGAGCACCTCTATGAGCGTGAAGCCGTCAGGGCGTCTCCTCACCCTCGTCCTCCAGCGGCCTGCGGGGCTCCACGTGTCCTTCGAGTATGGAGACGGTGGCCGTGAGCGGCGCGACCTCCAGCGTGAGCTTCCGGCCGTCCTCGTCCTCCAGGAACACCGTGTGCGCGCGGATGCGGCCCGTGGGCGTCACCTTCACCGCCACCTTCCCGGAGGTGCGGGAGCGGTCCCCCACGAACACCTCGGATATCCTTATGCCGCCCGGCATGTAGCGGGGTTCGGAGCGCTCGAAGGAATCGGGATCGCCGTCCGCGTCGGCCTCGGGGGGCGGGAACGCCGTGTAGTAGCTCTGCTCGTCCAGATCGTACACTATCAGCACCGGCTTGCCCGCCGCCAGCGCCCGGCTGAACCCCGACTCCACGAACGACGCGAGCCTCCTCGACCACGCCGTTATCCTCGTGGCCGGCAGCACGTAGTCTATGTTGGACATTATCACCACGAGCGATACGGCCATGATGGCGACTACGAGGGTCAGCTCGATGAGCGAGAAGCCCCCCTCGCGCCGCGCCGCTATTTCTTCTGCCATTCCTTGCGCTCGCTGTACTTGATGTCGGCGTTGTAGCCGGTGCCCCCGGGCGCGCCGTCCGCGCCGTAGGAAATTATGTCGAAGGTGTTGCCCGCGGGATCGTACTCGTAGATGTACTCGTTGCCCCACGGGTCCACTATGCTGTCCACCGTCCAGCCGGTGTTGCCCTCGCCGCCCTCGGTGAGCACCTCCAACCCCTCCGCCGTGGAAGGGTACGACTTGTGCTTCAGCTTGTAGTACTCCAGCGCGTCCGCTATCTGCATTATCTGCGACCGCGCCGTTATCACCCGCGCCTCGTCGTCCATGCCGCGGAACTTCGATATCACCACCACCGCCAGTATCGCCATGATGGTGACCACCACCATCAGCTCTATCAGCGAGAAACCGCCTTCGGATCCGTTCCTCATGGGAGACCTCCGTTCATCTTATCTTCGAAAGGTCGAGTATCGGGATGATGATGGACATGACGATGAAGCCCACCACTATCGCCAGTATCACTATGAATATGGGTTCCAGCAGCGCCATGAGCTTCTGCGCCGCTATCTCCACTTCCTCGTCGTACGCCTCCGCGATGCGGTCCAACACCTCCTCCAGCCGCCCGCTCCGCTCGCCTATCGCTATCATGTAGCCTACCACCGGCGGGAAGACGCCGCTCTGCTTCAGCGGCGTGGATATGTCCGCTCCCTCGATTATCCGGTCGTGTATCTGCTGGATGGTCTCCTCCAGCACGACGTTGTCCACCACCTTCCCCACTATCTCCAGCCCCTTCAGCGCCGGAAGCCCGCTCTTGAGAAGTGTGGAGAAGGTGAGCGCG
>QNBY01000284.1 GCA_003644275.1 Planctomycetota bacterium | reverse complement strand
GGGTCCCAGTCGTCGGCGAGGTGCACCCAGAAATCTATCTCCGTGGGTATCTCCATCTGGAGGACGCCCTGGCCGGTGCGCCAGGGGACGTTGTCCTGGCACTCGTAGTAGAGGTTGCCGCCGGAGGCGAAGTTCACGCCGTAGAGGGAGAGGGAGGAGGTCTCCGGGTCCTCCGTGACCTCGAGGCCGTCGGCGTAGGCTTCCTTCTCACCCTCGGCCCAGGAGGCGTCGAAGACGTCGTTTCCCTTGCCGGTGTCGTAGTGGGCGAGGAAGGTGGTCCAGCGGTCGCGGAAGGTGCGCTCGGTGGCGAGGGTGACGTATCCCTCGTCCACGGAGGGGGAGACGTCGAAGACGTAGCCTTCGGGCGGGGCGACGAAGCAGGTGCGCGGCCCGGTCATCTGCCAGGGACCGAAGCCGCAGTCCAGGAGGCGCTGCCAGTCGTACTGGGTGGAGAAGGTCCAACTCACCTCGCGCGGGGGGGTGACGGCGACTATGGAGACGAGGTTCTCGCGGGCGGTGTCCAGCGAGGAGCGGGCCCCCGCCACCGCGAAGGACTCGATGCGGAATATGTCGTCGCTGTCGTAGCAGAGGGGAGCGGTGTAGCCGTCGAGGCGGTAGAGGGCGGGAGCGGGGAAGGAGACGGCCTTCATGAGGGCCGCCGACTTCTCCGAGCCGGGGCCGAAGGTGTCGGTGATGAGGCGGTGCATCTCGATCCTGCCCTCGATGGGACGGACGGCGCGGGCGGATATTATCGCGCGGGTGAGGGTCTCGGCGTCCTGGTCGGAGAGCGGGGAGCCGCCGTCCATGGATATGCCCTTGAAGAGGGCCTTGAGCACCTCGGGTGAGGCGGTGTTGACGTTGACGGGGCGGGGCACCTCCACGCTGAGGAGACATTCGTCGGCGGGTTCGAGGGCGGGGAAGGTCTGCATCGTGAGGTGGTCGCCCGAATCGGTGAGCGAGACTATTCGCACGTAGCGGGCCTCGTAGTCGGGAGGGGTTCCGGTGAGTATGCGGATGACGAGGCCGGGGGCCAGCATGTCGCCCACGCCGGGCACGGAGACGCGGATGGTCCTGTTCTCGTCTATGGAGGCGGGGACGGGGTGGGTGAACCAGTTGCCGTAGATGTTGGGGCCGCTCCAGACGGTGGCGAGGCGGGCGAGGACGTCCATCTCGGAGGAGGAGACGCCGGTGGAGCGGGCCTCGTAAACGGTCCTGAAGAGGCGGTAAACGCCCTCGTCGCCGGATATCCTGTAGCCGTAGAGGGCGGGCACGCGCCTGCCGAGCAGGTTCTCGCAGAGGAGGGGGGTGAGGGTGTTCAGGTTCACCAGGGACTGGAGGTCGGTGACGGAAGCGCCCCAGGAGGAGCGTTCGCCCACCAGGTCCTCGATGGTGCTCATGGCGAGCTTGAGGTTGCTCGGCCCGGGGCCCATGGCGGAGGGGACGAACTCGGCGGCGGTGTCGGTGCGGGGGGTGGGGTCGGAATCGGCGCAGGCGGAGTAGAGCTCGTAGATCGCCTCGTTTCGGGCCCCGACCGCGCCGGAGAGCCCCTTGGCGGAGCCCACGAGGGTTACGCCCTCGTGTTCCTGGGCGAGCATGGAATAGGCGAGGGGGGCGGCGACGATGGCGACGCCGACGATTATGAAGATGACCATGAGGAGGGCGACACCCTCCCTGCCGGAGCGCGTTCGCTGCGCCATGGTTCGGCTCAACCTCCCTTCATCATCTTCTTCAGTTCCTTGAGGCGCTTGAGCTGGGCCCTGGCGTAGGCGTCGTTGCGGTTGACGGCCAGGGCCGCCTCGAAGTACTTCTGGGCGGCGCTGATGTCGCCCGTGGTGGCCTCGATGTAGCCGAGGCAGTCGAGGACGTGGCTGTTCTTCTCCTGCTGCTGGAGGACGGCCTCGAAGGTCCTCTTGGCCTCGCTCCAGCGGCTCAGCGCGAGGTAGCAGTGGCCCACGAAGACCTGGACGGAGAGGTTCTTCGGGGCGAGCCTCGCGGCCTTCTCGAACTGGGCGAGCGCCTGGGCGTACTCGCCGCGGAGGAAGAAGAAGCGGCCGAGCAGGTAGTAGCCCGCGAAGAAGTCCTTGCCGTAGGTGGTGCACGCCCTTAGATATTCGACTGCGGAATCGGCGAGAGGACGCAGTTTTTCCTCGACGGTCTTTTCGTCCTCGGCGGCGAGCTTCTTTTTCAGGGCGTCCATCCTGCGGGAGAGCAGCACGCCCATGAGGTAGGCGGCGTAGTAGAGCTTGCCGTTCTCGCGGAGTTTTTCCTTGAGGAGGCTCTCGGCGTCGTCGAGCCTTCCGGCGGAGATGAGGAGGTAGGCGCGGGCCATCCAGAGCTCGTGCAGGTCCTCGTAGCGGCGCGCCTCATCGAGGAGGGAGGAGGCCTTCGCCGCCTTGCCGGAGCGGATGAGGAGGACGGCCCTGTCGGTGAGTATGCCGTCGGCGATGGGGTCCACGGCGGCGGCCTTGTCGAGCGCGGCGGAGGCCTCGTCGAAACGGTCGAGCATCATCAGCGCCGCGCCGCGGACGATGTGGCAGAAGGCGGGCAGGGAGGGGGAATCCTTCACGCCGTCCAGGAGCTCCACGGCCGTGGCGAAATCGCTGTGGTAGTAGGCCCGCACCGCCTTGGCGGCGGGCAGGAGGGGGGAGGAGGGGAAGCGCTCGGCGAGGAGTTGGATGACGCGGGAGGGCTCGCCCTCAAGTCCCTGGAAGGTGGCGGAGACGGCCCAGTAGAAGAGGGGCTCGTCGTATATGCGGTTCACCTGGGCGGCCTTCTCGAAGGCGCGGGCGGCCTTGCGGTAGTTCTGCTTCTTGAAGTAGAGGCGGCCGAGGAGGAGCTCCACGCCGTAGGAGACGATGTTGAGCTCGCGGCAGGTCTCGAGTATGTCGATGGCGTCGTTGATGCGGCCCCTTCGGACGAGGTAGTCGCCG
>QNBY01000283.1 GCA_003644275.1 Planctomycetota bacterium | reverse complement strand
GGGTGAAGGAAGCCCTCTCCGTGCCCCCGGCCGCGAGGGCGGTGGAGATGCGCTCCGTCCTCGTGCCGGAGCGCAAGGGCTGGAAGCCCGGCGACAGGGTGGCCTTTCGCTTCGCCGCCTCGGACAACCGCGAACCCGACCCTCAGTCCTCCCGCAGCGCCGAGAGGACCGTCGTCATCGAGCCCCCCGGCTCGGAGGACATGAACAACCCCGCCTCACCGCCGCCGGACGAGTCCCGCGCCGAGGCCGTCGAGAAGAAGGACGAGGAAAAGCCCAAGGAAGACGAGGAAAAGGCCGACGATCACGACGAGGTGGAAAAGAAGCTCGACGACATGGCCGAGAAAGACCGCGAGGCCCTCCAACGCATCAAAAAGAAGCTCGAAGAGGAAGAGAAGAGGGAAAAGGAAGGCGAGAGGAACCCGGCGGGGGACCGCCCGCCTCGCTCCCTCCCCCCGCCTTCTCCTTCGCCTTCACCCTCGCCCGCGCCCGCCTCCTCCGCTTCGCCCGCTCCCCGTTCTCCCGCGCCCTCGCCCGTTTCTTCCGGTTCGCCTCCCCCCGGCTCCCCTTCGCCTTCCTCCCTTCCCGGCACGGCTTCCGGCCCGGCGCGCACGTCGAGCCCCGCTCCCTCTCCCGCGCCGCGGGCTTCCTCCCTCCCCGCCTCTCCCGCGCGGCTCTCCCCCGCTCCCGGCCGCTCGGCGGCCCCTTCGGCCTCCGCCGCGCCGGGGGCTTCGCTCCGCCCTTCGGGCGCGCCTTCCCCTCGCCCGACGTCCCGCCCCTCCGGAGCGCCTTCCGCCTCGGCGCGTCCTTCCGCCGTCCCCTCCGCCGCCCCGTCCGGCCGCCCCGAAGTCCGTCCCTCCGGGTCTCCCTCTTCCCCCGGCGTCACGCTTCCGCCGCAGCCCGGAGCCTCATCCCCGCCCCGCAGTCCCGGGCGGACCTCCCTTCCCCTCTCTCCGGGAGGGAGCAAGACCGCGCCCGGGCGTTCCGGCAAGCCCCGCGCGTCCGCCGTCCCCGGCGGCAAGGGTTCCCCCAAGCCGGGCGTCTCCGCCGCGCCGCCCTCCCCCGCCACGGGCCGGAGCCCTTCCCCCGGCGCACGCCGAAGCCCCTCTCCGGGCGGCGCTTCGGCTTCCCCCAAGCCGGGGGCTCCGAACCGCTCCGCTTCGCCTCCCTCCGGCACCTCCAGGCCCGGCAAGCCGGGCGAGCGCGCGGGCGAGAAACCCTCGGGCGGAGAGAGACGCCCCAAATCGCCCGCCGACGAGATAGAGCGCATACTCGACCGCATAGACGAGGCCCTGCGCGAGGGCAAGCTCACCGAGGCCGACCTCGAGCGCGCGGGCCTGTCGCGCGAGCGCCTCGAGAAGTACCGGCGGCTGCTCCGCCTGCGGAAGATACTCCGCCGCGAGGTGGCCGGGCCGAGGAACGCGCCCGGCAGGAAGATCGAATCCGGCTCCGTCGGAGGCTCCGTCGGCGCGCGCGGGGCCGCAAAGGAGGAAGGAAAGAGGGAGGCGAAAGAGGCCAAGAGGGCAGACGAGCGGGTCACCGGCAGCTACAGGGCGCTGATAGAGGCGTTCAGGAAGAGCAGGCGCGGCCGTTAGGGAGCCCCGCGCGCTGCGGCCACCGTCTCCCCGGCCGCGGGCACGTGGTTCTCGGCGGGCTTGGGCGCGGCTTTCCCCCTCCCGGCAAGGCAGCGGGAGAAGCGCACCGGCACGGAGAAGGAATCGGCGTTCAGCACCCGCAGCTCCAGCGTCCCGTTCCCGCCCGCCGGAGTCCCCACTTTCCCCACCGGCTCCCCGGCCTTCACGGGCCGCCCCGCCTCCAGCGGGCAGCTCCCCTTCGACAGCCCGTAGAGCGCCACCCGGTACGAGCCCGACCGCAGTATGACGAAGTTCTCCCGTCCCGCCTTCCTCTTCGAGCCCGGCGGCAGGTCCTCCCACGGAAGCTGCACGTAGTCCACCGTCCCCGAGACGGGCGCGAATGCCTCGCAGCCCGCTAATCCCTTCCCGTCCGTTCCCCCGAACAGCACGGCGAAAAGCGTGCCCGCGCAGAGCGGCTCGGTGCCCACCTTCAGCACGGCGGCGCGCTCGAGCGGCGGCCGGTCGAGGGTGAAGCGGTCCCGTTCCAGGAAGCGGCGCGCCCACTTCAGCGCGCTCTCGTGGAAAGGATCCAGCCTAAGCAGGTAGAAGGAACATTCCTTCAGCCCGTCCGTTACTCCCTTGTTCAGGCACCACAGGGCGAGCTCGGTATAGCCCTTCACGTCCCCGCACCGCAGGCGGGCCTCCCGCCAGCGGTACTCGGCCTCCGGCCAGCGCACCCAGCGGCCGTTGTCCTCCACGTAACCGAGGGCCGTCCGCGCCTCGTAGTTGTCCGGGTCCACCTTCAGCACCTTGCGGTAGCACGCCATGGCCTCGGGCATGAGGAAGTGTTCCGCGCACCAGCGGGCGAGCTCCAGCATGTCGTCGGCGCTGTTCTCGTCCGCGGCGTCCCTCCGCCTGCGGTACTCGTTCCAGGTGTCGCCGCGGTCCGTTATTGAGGCTATGCGGTGCTTGTCCAGCTCCAGCACCCGCCCGCCGGTGTCGAGGTAGAGTTTGCCCTTCCGGTAGAACAGCCGCCCTTCCTCCTCGGTGCCGTCGCAGAATACGACGCGCTCCCCCCACGCCGCGGCGCAGATGAGCACGAACACCGCCAGAAGGACTGGGATTCTCGCCGTTCGGCCCACGTCTCGGATTATACCTCCCTGCCCGTCCCTCAAAAGGCGATGAGGGTTACGAAACGTGCTATGATACGCCCATGCGCCTGTTGGACGCCCTTCTGCCCGATTTCCGCAAGGCGAGGGAGCTGCTCGCCATAGCCTGGCCGGTGGTGCTCGGCATGAGCACTCACACCGTCTTCCTCGCGGTCAACACCGCCTTTCTCGGCCGGGTGTCCCCGGAGGCG
>QNBY01000282.1 GCA_003644275.1 Planctomycetota bacterium | reverse complement strand
CTTCCTGCGCTTCCCCTTAGCCGCCTTCAGCGTGGTGATGGTCACCTCGTCCAGTTGCGGCCCGTCCTTCATCCAGGCGAGCCCCACCTGGCCTTGTTTCACCTCGGGAAGCGACAGGTTCTCGAACAGCGTCACGCCGTCTATGGAGAGCGAGTACAGGTCCCCCAGCCGCTGCACCGTTATGACGTGCTCGGTCGCCGCCTTCACTTCCTTGGTGGAGCCCGCGTAGAACTTGAAGTCGTAGTGGCACAACAGCCACGACAGCGTGGAGCGCGAGACCGACAGGTGGATGGAGGCCCCCGAGCATATGTTCTCGTCGCCCTCGCCGTCCAGCGTTATGTACATCTCAGGGAGGGCCTTTCGCGGGTGGCGCACCTTCAGCTCCACGCGGTAGCCGTCGTGCTTCCACAGGTTGCGGCACTTCGTCCACACTATGGCGGGGTCGGGGTCCTTGCGCTCGGCCGGAACCACCGTCCAGCGGAACTTGCGCGCCCGCCCGTTCTCCGACAGCAACGCGCCCTTCTTCACCGTGAACTTGCCCGAACCTATCCGCCAGCGGTTGCGCGAGAGGGTGGACTTCTCGAAGTCGTCCGAAAACACCTTCACCACGTCCTTCGCCCGCGGCAGGGGGGGAATGTCCGCCTCGTGGTCCTCCACGGAGAACTCCAGGCCCTCTATCGCGTCGCCGTCGCGGTCGGTGAGCCTCATGCGCATCAGGCCCTCGTTGAAGTTGAAGCTGAATCGGCCGAGCAGCCGGTTCCAGCCCTTCCGCAGGGTGATGTCGAAGAAGGCGAAGTCGCTCAGCGTGTCCCACGCCTTGCCGATGAAACGCGGCACCTTGTGGACCACCCTGCCGTTCACCCACGCCGCGAAGCCGCGCCGCGAGCGCACCCACAGGCGGGCGGGCATGTCCTCGGGGACCTTCACGTAGCACAGGACGTAGCCGCTCCAATGCCCGCGGTAGCCGGACTTGCGGGCGAAGAAGCCGGCGGCGTCCGCCCTCTCCCTCTTCCAGCGCACGACGCTGCGGTAGGTGCGGTACTCCCCTCGCAGGTCTATCCTCTTTTCCGGTTCGAGAACGCCCATGTAGCCCCATTTCTCCGAATACGGCCCCAGCACCATGGCCTCGCGCACCAGCCCCAGCTTGCGGATCATCTCCTCGCGCAGGTCCTCGTCTCCCGTCGCGTCCGCTTCCTCGAGCAGTTTCAGCATCACGAGCTGGCGGTAGTAGGACCGCGGGTTGTGCTTCTCCAGGTCGTCCAGGAGGCCAAGCAGCGCCTCCGGCCCCTCGAACGAGGCCATGGCGAGCTCGGCGTTGTAGAAGTCGAGGTCGTCCTGAAGCACCTCGCGGGAGTCCTCCGCGAGGGGGAAGCGGCAGAGGCGGTAGTAGTCGTACACCTTGTCCCCGAAGTAGGGCTCGAGGCTCTTCACCCACGCCCAGGCGTACTGGAAGAGGGAGCGCGGCTTTATCGGGAAGTTCATGAAATCCCTCAGCGCGCCGCGCATCTTCGCCCAGTCGAACGCCCCGGCGACGAGCGGCTCCCTCGCCACGAGGCCCGCCATGACGGTGAACGACGGAGCGTAGTTCTGCACCATCCAGTAGGCGAGGTTGCCGTTGATGTAGTAGCGGGTGCCCAGTTTTATCTGGCTCTCTATGCTGCGCTTGGCGCTCGCGTGCCTGCCTATGCAGTCCTCGGCCATCACCATGGCGAGGTTCGCCACTCCCTCGATGAAGCCCGGGAACATGAAGAGCATCCGCCCGACCGTCATGCAGTGGCCCATCTCGTGGGTGTAGAGCATGGAGTCCACGGCCGCGGGATTGTGGTTCTCCACCGCCCACTTGTAGCCTATGTTTATCTGGCTTCCGCCGCCGGTGCCCCCCCTGAAGCCCCAGAGCTCCTTGAGGAAGACGGTTATCCGCACGTTGTACTTGCTCGTGCTCACGGAGAAGAAGTCCGCCTCGAAGGTGAAGGCCACGTCCAGCCTCATTATGCTGTCCCGCTTTATGCGCTTCTTGACGGGCTCGGGCACGATGAAGATGAAGTGCCTGGTGGGGAACACCGTTATCCGCTTCCAGGCGGGATGGTTGACGGCGTCGCGCATGAGCTTGCGGTCCGCCGCCGGGACCGCGGCGATGAGCTTCCTCCCCAGCGCCTTCAGCCGCTTGTCGGCGCTCGGCACGCTCTCCGGCCGCTTGCCCGCAGGCGCGGCCATGAGGGCGGCCACGTAGCGGTAGAGTATGCGGTAGGCCGTCGCCAGTTTCCCTGCCGCCTCGGCCTTCTCGGCGGCCGCCTTCATGGCCTTGAGCCCCTTGGCCTCGGCCTCGTCCGCGGCCGGGTCCTTCGCCGTGGCCGTGTCCTTGAGAAACTCCTCCTCCATCTCGGTTATCTTCCGTTCGCTGGTGCCGCCGATGCCGTACTCGCGGGCGGTCTTGAGGATGAGGCGCTCCAGGGCTATCTTGCCCTGCTCGGAGGCGGGCTCGAGCTCGCGGTAGTAGCGGATGCGCTCCCCCCCTATGCAGCGGCGGACGCGGGCCTTCTCCGAGTCGGTGAGGGGCTCCGGCGTTATGGGCCCCGCCTTGTAGATGAGGTCCCTCGCCGCGAACTTGGTGGCGTACTCGGCGGCGTTCAGGATGGCCTCCTCCGCGTGCTCCCACACCGCGGCCTTGTCGCCCTCCGCGAGCGCCTTCCGGGCGGCCTCCAATTCCCGGCGGGCGTACTGCTCGTCGTCCGACGGGCCGTAGCCGCCCTTGGGCGGGCGGTATTCCTCGACGTTCAGTTTCCGGTCACGCTTGGCGGGCTCGGGCGGCGCTTTCACCGCGGGCGGAAGCATGGCGGGCTCGCCCTTCTCGCGCACCGGCACAGGGAGGGCTTCGGTCTCGTCCCTCGCGGCCTTCCCGCGGTCGTTTATCTCGGCCGACGCCTTCACGGTG
>QNBY01000281.1 GCA_003644275.1 Planctomycetota bacterium | reverse complement strand
CGCGGTCAGTATCTCCTCGCCGCGCCGCCTCGTGCCCGCGTGGAACACGTACACGTCCGGGCCGAAATCGTCCTCCGCCCCCTTTATGGGCAGGCCCTTCTTGTACGGGCCCGGGTAGCCGCCCGACGCCATGATGACGCACACCGAGTAGCGCGGGTCCACCTTCAGCTCATCCGCCGCGTCGGACAGGTCCCCCTCCGTGACGGCGAGCAGCAACGCCGCGAGGTCGCCTTCCAACTTCGGAAGCACCGCCTGCGTCTCGGGATCGCCGAACCGGCAGTTGAACTCCAGCACGTACGGCCCCTTCTGCGTGAGCATCAGCCCCGTGTAGAGAACCCCGGAATAGGGAGACCCCTCCCTGTCCAGCGCGTGGACGGTCTGGACGATTATGTCGCGCTCTATCACCGCCAGGTCGGAATCCCTCACGAACGGAACCGGCGAGTAGGCCCCCATGCCGCCCGTGTTGGGTCCCTCGTCCCCGTCGAATACCTGCTTGTGGTCCTGCGACGGCGGCAGCAGCGCTATGTCGTTCCCGGACACCAGGGCGAGCACCGAAAGCTCCTCCCCCTCCAGGAACTCCTCCACCACCACCTGGTCGCCCGCCCGGCCGAACTTCCGCTCCACCAGCATGGCGTCCAGCGCCCGCTCGGCCTCCTCCCGCGTGCGGCACACCACCGCGCCCTTGCCCGCCGCGAGCCCGTCCGCCTTCACCACCACCGGATAGCCCAGCTTGCCCGCGAACTTCAGGGCGGAAGCCGGTTCGGTGAACACGTCGAAGCGCGCGGTGGGAATCCCGTAGCGGGACATCAGGTCCTTGGCGAACGCCTTGGAGCCCTCTATGCGGGCCGCCCGTTTCGCCGGGCCGAAGGCCTTCAATCCGTTCAGCGCGAAGTGGTCCACCAACCCCTCGGCGAGCGGTTGTTCCGGCCCGCACACCGTTAGGTCCACCTTCTTCTCGCGCGCGAAGTCGGCGAGCGACGATATGTCGGTGGGATCTATGGGAACGCACTCCGCCTCCCGCGCTATCCCCGCGTTTCCGGGCGCGCAGTATATCTTCTCCACGAGGGGGCTCTGCCCCAGCTTCCACACGAGGGCGTGCTCCCTGCCGCCCCCGCCTACCACCAGAACCTTCATCTCGCGTCTCCTGTGTCGTCGGTTTCCGAAGAAACGGCGATGAACACGGCCTTGTAGCGGTTCGCCAGGGCCGCCGCCCGCTCGTCCGCGCTTCCCGAGGCGTCGCACACCACGCCCCGCACTCCCGCCGAGAACAGGCGCGGCAGGATCTCGGCGTCCACGGGGCCCCTGAACGCGGCGAAGGCCCCCCGCGATCTCTGTGAAGCCCGCTTCACCGCGCTACCCGCGGCCTGGAGCGTCCCGGGCTCGAAACCGGAGAACCCCACCAGCTCCCCCTCCCGCACCAGCACGCACGCGCAGGGCGGGTAGAACTTGAGCAGGCCGCGGGCCAGGACCGCCTCGAACCAGTCGCGGTCGTCGGGCTCGCGCTTGGAGAGGACCGCGTAACTCTCCTCCGCGGCGGGCGCTTCCTCCACCACGAAGCCGCCTTCCACCGGTGTGAACCGCCGCTCCGGGGCCTTCTCCAGCGGCTGGGCCTCGAGCAGCCTCAGCCCCTTGCCCCACCGCTCGTCGCGGCGGCGCAGCTCGACCGCGGCGGGCTCGAAGCCGGGCGCGGCTATCCCGTCCAGCTCGGCGAAGCTCTCCCTCACCGCGCGGGCGGCGTCCTCGTCGAGCGCGCGGCCCAATCCCAGGAAGAGGGGACGGGAGGCCCCGGCCTTCCCCGCGTCCGCTATCGCCTCCAGCGGATCCCGGCCCGCGCGCAGCCACACCAGCACGCCGCCGGACACGAGGGAAACCGCGTCCGGCCCGGCGGGCTCGCACGCCTCGAAGGCCGCGCCCAGCGCCGCCAGCTCGGCCGCGTCGGGCTCCGGCCCCCCGGCGAAGGAAGATTCCGCCAGCCCGCCCCTCACGCCGCGCGGGCCGGAGTACAACGCAGCGGGCCTGTTCTTATCGAAGCCGCCGGCGAGGCTCTCCGTGCGCTCCAGCTCCAGCCAAAGCAGCGGCGGCGGACCGTCGAGCCCCACCGCGGAGAGGTATTCCGATATCGCCGCGTCGTAGCGGGCCGTGTGCCGGAAGGCCGCCACCGCCAGCTCGAAGCGCGTCTGCGGCCCGAGCGCCCCGCCGTTGGCCCTCATCTCCGCCGACACCTGTTCGTACTGCGACGGCGAAACCACCACCGCAACGTCCGCGTGGTTCTTCGCGGCGGCCCGGACCATGGAAGGCCCGCCTATGTCTATGTTCTCTATCGCCTCGGCGAGCGTGACGTCCGGCCTCGCCACCGTCTTCTCGAACGGGTACAGGTTGCACACCACCATGTCGATGGGGGCGATGCCGCTCTCCCGCACCTGTCTCACGTGCTCCTCGTTCGACCGCATGAACAGTATCCCGCCGTGGATGAGCGGGTGCAGCGTCTTCACCCTGCCGTCGAGCATCTCCGGGAAGCCGGTGTGCTCGGAGACGTCCTTCACGGGCAGGCCCTTCCCTTTCAGAAGCCGGGCCGTGCCGCCGGTGGAGAGTATCTCCACGCCCATCTCAGCCAGCGCGGCGCAGAACTCCGCTATGCCGGTCTTGTCGGAGACGCTCACCAGGGCTCTCGTTATCTTCCTCATGGGCGGTTCCTTTCAGGAAACGGAGACCACGCGGGCGCACGGCGCGGCCGTCGCCCGGTGGTTGTGGTATCTCAAACGGCGCATTATCGAATGCGCGAAATGGGGGGAACATCCTATCAGCACCCCTGTCGCGCCGGGGGGCCTCCTGCCGGACCTTATGCGCTCCAGCGCGAGCCCCTCCCGCACCGGAGCCGTGAGTTCCTCCAGCGCCCGGAGGCGGAAGTCCTCGCACAGAAAGGCGAACCTCACCACCCCGCTCCTG
>QNBY01000280.1 GCA_003644275.1 Planctomycetota bacterium | reverse complement strand
TCCGCCACGCCCGACGCGACGACCTCCAGCAGCGTGTGGGGCAGCGGTATCTGTTGAAGCAGCGCCGCCGCGAGCAGGATGCCCGGGACCACGAAGGCCGCCGCGGGCGCTCTCGCGCCGAGCAGCACGGCCGCGGCGCATAGCAACACCAGAAGCGCCGCGTTCACAGAGGCCATGAAATACCACAGCGGATCCACCCCGCCGTAGAGGAACGGGAGGGCCAGAAGCAAGACGGCGAGGTCCGCCTCGATGAGGCCCAACACCACGCGCAGGGCGCGCGTCTCCCTTCCGGCGAGGTCGGTGGTGTCCGTCGTCATCTCCTCCTTCTCTCAAGCGTCCCCTCGATATCGAAAGGACCGTACTCGGCGTCCGTCTCGGCGAGCACCTCGAAGAGGCCCGTTCCGGCCGAGTGCGCGTCGCTCGCCAGCGCGTCCGCGAGGCCTGCCTTCAGGATCGCCAGCGCCTTCTTCCTCTCCCTGCGCCCGTTCAGACCGGCGACGGCCGGGGCGTTCACCTGCACCAGCGCCCCGCGGTTCTTCGCCCTCTCCAGGGCGGCGATGTCCGCCTTGCCCCTTACGTACCTCTCGGGATGACATATCACGGGCGTGAAACCGGCGGAACAGACCTCGAACACCAGCTCCAGCAACGCCCTCTCACTCACGTAGGGCAGCTCCAGCAGGAAGGCGCCCCCCTCGGTGATTATCTCCCCCGCGGCGAGTTTTCCCGGAAGCGCCGGATCCGCGTGCGCCTCGCACCAGAGCGCCAGCTCGACCCCCGCCTCGGCTGCCGCATCATCCAAGGCCCGCCGCGCCGCCCTCACCTCCCGCGGATCGGGTTCGAACATGCCGGGCCGGTTGTGATAGGTGCAGTATATCTTTTTTATTCCCGCCCGGGCCGCCTCCCGCAGCATGGCGCGCGACTCCGCCTCGTCGGCGGCGCCGTCGTCTATTCCAGGAAGTATGTGCACGTGAATGTCGGCCCGCACGGCGCGCAATCATATCCGCCGCTTCGTTTTTTCAAACGCCGCATGCTGGCGCGCGCCCGAAAGAACGATATAGATTCTGGAAAGGAGGTGCCCATGAAGCAGAAACATCCCATGGTCTGGTGGGAGGCCTGCACTACCGACGGCAAGAAGACCGCCGACTACCTGGCGAAGATATTCGGCTGGGAGATCCAAGGGGGCGGTCAAGGCTCGCGGTACTTCTTCCACACGGTGGATCCGTCCTCCAACGGCTTCGCGGGCGGCGGCTTCATGTCGTGGGAAGGCGCTCCCATGGTGACGGTGTACATACAGGTGGACGACGTGCGGGCGAAGCTCGACGAGGCCGTGGAGGCGGGCGGCAAGGTCGTCAAGGAGCCCTTCCACGTCCCCGGCGTGGGGACGGTCTGCCTCTTCGCCGAACCCGGCGGGGCGGTGCTCGGCATGATAAAGCCGGAACACCCGGAATGACGAACCCCTGACGCATGAGGAGGAAGAAAATGGAGTGCGCCCCCAAGGCGGCCCTCTCCGACTGGGTGGCGGCCGCGCGACTCCCCTTCACCACCGTGGCCCTCGTTCCCTTCCTCGTCGGGGCCTTCATAGCGCGTTCCGCGGGCGTCGCCGTGAACTGGGCGGCCGTCGCCGCCGGTCTCGGCGTGGTGCTCGCGATAACCGTCGCCTGCCACCTGGTGGGCGAAGCCTCGGACGTCCGCGAGGATTCCTACACCCTCGAATACGGCAGGACGAAGTTCTCCGGCGGGACGCTCGTCGCCGTGGAGGGCCGCATTCCTCCCGCGAGGCTGCGCAGGGCGGCCTGGCTCGTGCTCGCCTGCGGCGCCGCTCTCGGCGCGTGGATAGTCCTCCAGTGGCGAAGCCCGCTCATCGCCGCGCTCGGCGTCTTCGGGGCGCTGTGCGCCGTCCTCTACTCCATGCCCCCGGTGAGGCTCGCCGCACGCGGCGTGGGGGAGATCTTCATCGCGGTATGCTACGGCTGGCTCACGCTCGCCGCGGGCTACGCCTGCGCGGCCGGGACGTTGGACGAACGCTCCTTCCTCTACTCGATTCCCCTCGCCCTCTCCATCTTCAACGTCATCTTCATAAACGAGTTCCCCGACTACCTCGCCGACAAGGCCGCGGGCAAGCGTAACCTGGTGGTGAGGCTCGGCAGGGAGCGCTGCGCCAAGATATACGGCCTCACGTCCCTGCTGCTGCCCCTCGCGCTCGTCGCCCTCTGGTTCCGCTTCCGGGCGGATTCCCCCTTGTTCCTGCTCGCCGTCCTTCCCGCGGCCCTGCTCGCCCTGAAGCTCGGCCGCGACGTCGCCCTGGCCGGAAAGTGGCGCGACCTCTCCACGCTCGAGCCCGTCTGCGGGCAGGGTATCTTGCTCGATCACATCACCGCCGTCACCATCGGCGTTTTGCTGGCTGCGTGATGGCTCTGCGTCCCTGGCTCTCTTTCGGAAACCTCGCACGGCAGTTCGGCGCGGCCCTGCTGCTGAAGAAGACCACCGGCTGGCGCTACTTCATGCCCTGGCTCGCGAGCGGCGCGCTGCGCTCCATCCCCGTGGCGGGCGGAGCGGTGGGCATGGGCTGCATAGGCTACGGCCGCCATCCCGTCTGGGAGGTGACCGAGGCCTGCAACCTCCGTTGCGCGCACTGCCACGCCACCTCGTCCGAACCCTCTCCCGGCGAGCTCACCACCGCCGAGGGCAAGCGCCTCATCCGGCAGGTGGTGGAACTGCGCTACATGCAGATGCTCGTCTACACCGGCGGCGAACCCCTCATGCGGCCGGACCTGGACGAGTTGCTCGCCTTCTCCCGCGACGAGGGCCTGGTCAACGTCATAGCCACGAACGGCACCCTGATAGACGACGCGAGGGCCCGCGAGCTCAAGCGCCTGGGAGTGCGGGGCGTGGCCGTGAGCCTCGACTCCACCGATCCGGCCGTCCACAACCGCATACGCCGCAATCCCCGCGCCTTCGAGCTC
>QNBY01000279.1 GCA_003644275.1 Planctomycetota bacterium | reverse complement strand
TGTTGAGGTTCAAAAGCGTGAAGCGAAAGAGGTAGTCGAAAGCCGTCCCGATTACACTTGAACGCCCGGGAGGAACGGAACATGGAACGACGGTTTGCAGGCGAGTAGGTTTTTCAGTAAGTATGATTGCCTCATTGAAGCGGCTCCGCACCTCAGCGCGCGCGAGAAAGGTTCTCATGCTCATGTTTTCCTCCTTGCCGTACATATTTTCGACGAAGGGCGACTTGTCTTTTCTCTATGCTTTCGATGGTCTTTCCGCCCTCAGACCTTCTGAACGCCGCTTGACAAACGGGCCAAACGTGCTAAATTATCCGGCGGACGGGCGTATAGCTCAGTTGGTTAGAGCGCTACGTTGACATCGTAGAGGTCTCTGGTTCGAATCCAGATACGCCCACCATCCGAGAATGCCGAGGCGGCGGGCAGATCCCGCCGCCTTTTCCTTTTTCGGGGAGGAAACGTGCAGATAAGCGAATCCTGCAAAGAATGCTTCCGCAGGCAGGCCGAGAACGTCTTGAGGCTCGCGGGCGGCGGCTTCTCCGAGGCGGTGGAGCTCTGGCTTTCGGCGCTGGAGCACGCGCTGCCGAAGGACAGGCCGCCCTCGTTCGTGGGGCGCATGTTGCAGCGGCGCGTCGAGAGCCTCACCGGCGCGCGCGATCCCTTCCGCGAGTTGCGCCGCCGCTCCAACGAGTTCGCCCTCGGGATGCTCCACTTCTTCCGCGCCAGGCTCGCCCGCTCCGACGAACCCATACGCGACGCGCTGCGCCTCGCCGCCGCGGCCAACATAATCGACTACGGGGCGAAACGCGACCTCACCCTCGCGGAGGCCCGCCGCGCGGTGGAAGACGCCCTCTCCCGCCCGCTCGATGGGACGGACGAGAAAGCGGCCTGCGAGCGCCTGGCCCGCGCCCGCAGCGTCCTCATAGTCGCCGACAACGCGGGGGAGATAGCCTTCGACCGCCTTCTCTGCGAGTTTCTGCCCGTGCGGCCGGTGGTGGCCGTCCGCGCCGCGCCCGTCCTCAACGACGCCGTGATGGAGGACGCCCTCCACGTGGGGCTGGACGAGGTCGCCGACCTCACCGACACCGGCTCCGACCTGCCCGGCGTCTGGCTGCCCGATTCCTCTCCCGCCTTCGAACGCCTCTTCCGGGAAGCGGACGTGGTAATATCGAAAGGACAGGGGAATTACGAGGGGCTCAGCGACACCCCCTTCCGCGGCTACTTCCTCTTCCGCGTGAAGTGCGAACCGGTGGCGGAGCACGCCGGGTTCCCCATCGGCACCTCCCTTCTTCTCCCTGCAAGGAGCGGATGATGGCGGATTGCGCGGGTTGCGACGACAAGAGTTGTTACGGGGAGGGGCGGGACTGCTACGGTCTCGCCGATCTCACCAGGAAACGTTTCGAGGCCGACCCGGAGCTGCGCAGGCTGCACGCCGCGGCCACCAGCGTGGAAGGCGACTTCTACGGGCGGTACACCAGGCTGGAGGAGGTAATCGTCTTCGCCGAACGCCTGGGCGTGAAAAAGATAGGCATAGCGTTCTGCATCGGGCTGGAGGAGGAGGCCCGCGAGGCGCAGCGGATACTCTCGCGCCGCTTCGAAGTGCATTCCGTCTGCTGCAAGGCGGGCGGCGTCTCGAAGGACGACATGGGGCTGAAGAAGATACGCGACGACCGCTACGAGGCCATGTGCAACCCCGTGGGACAGGCGGAGCTGCTGAACCGGCTCGGCTGCGAGCTGAACGTGATATGCGGCCTGTGCGTGGGACACGACGCCATATTCTCCCGCGCCTCGAAGGCGCCGGTGGTCACCCTCATAGCGAAGGACAGGGTGCTCGCCCACAATCCGGCCGCCGCCCTCTACTGCCGCTACGTGCGGCGGCGCTTCGAGGAAGGGGGCAAGCGGTGAGCGCGGGCCGCTACCGCTACCTGTTCGGGCCGGTGCCCTCCCGCAGGCTCGGCCGCTCCCTCGGCGTGGACCTGCTCGTCGGCAAGATATGTTCCTACGACTGCGTTTACTGCCAGGTGGGCCGCACCGCCTCGCTCACCGCGCAGCGCAGGGAGATAGCCCCCACCGAGAAGGTCTGGGCGGAGCTCGAGGCCCGTTTCGCCGAGGGCGTGGAGATGGACTACGTGACCTTCTCCGGCTCCGGCGAGCCCACCCTGCACACCGGGCTCGGCGCGCTCATCGCCCGCCTGAAGGACCGCACGTCCTACCGGGTGGCGGTGCTCACGAACGGCTCGCTCCTCTGGATGGACGAGGTGAGGCGCGACCTGGCGCGGGCCGACCTGGTGGTGCCCTCGCTGGACGCCGCCGTCGAGGAAGTATGGCGGAAGGTGAACAGGCCCGCCCCCGGCCTGGAGTTCGCCCGCGTGCTCGACGGCCTGCGGGCCTTCTGCGCCGAGCGGGGCGAGGCCGTGGCCCTGGAGATACTCCTCGTCGCGGGCGTGAACGACTCGCCGGAGCACCTCGAGGCCCTCGCCCGCCTGGTGCGCGAGCTGCGGGTGGAGCGCGTCCAGCTCAACACCGTCACCCGCCCCCCCTCCGAGGACTTCGCCGCGCCCGTCCCGGCCGCCGTGCTGGAATCGCTCGCCTCGATGATAGGGGAGCGCTGCGAGGTGATAAGGCCCGCCTCGGACAAGGCCGCCTGGCGCGAGGGAGTGGGACCGGACGAGGTGCTCGCCATGCTCCGCCGCCGCCCCTGCACCGTGCGCGACGTGGCCGCCGGGCTGGGCGTCAACGTGAACGAGGCCGCCAAGGCGGTGGGCGTGCTGGTGGAGCAGGGGCGGCTAACGCCGGTCCGCCGCGAGGGGCTTACCTACTCCCGCCCGGCCTGACCGGCGAGAAGGGCCTTCCAGACGTCCTCCATGGAGTACAGGCCCGCCTCCGCGCGGGCGGCGAAGCGGGCGGCGGCGAGAGCGCCCCGCGCCAGCGCCGCGCGCGACGACAGCGCGTGCCGCACCCGTATGACCTC
>QNBY01000278.1 GCA_003644275.1 Planctomycetota bacterium | reverse complement strand
TCCGACGCCGTCGCCAGGATAGAGAAGGGCCTGGAAGGACTCGCCGCCCGCAAGGACCGGCTGGCCGCGGAGATGCTCGAGCTCGGGCGCGCCGCCGAGGAGGCCGCCGCGGAGGCGGAGGCCCTGGAGAAGACCATCGCCGGCAAGGCGGCCGAGCTGGAGAGGCTGCGCTCCGAGTCCTCCTCGCTGTCCGACCGGGTGACGGCCGCCGAGCGCGCCCTGCGCTCCCTCGCCGCGGAGTCCTCCGCCCTCGAAAAGCGGCTCGACGCCCTCCGCCGCGACCGGGAGGACGCCAAGCTCGCCCTCAACTCGGTGGAGGTGCGGATGGCCGGGCTGGCCGAGAGCTGCATGGAGGCGCTGGGGATACCGCTCGAACAGGAAGCCGCCGAACGCGACGTGGAGCAATCCGAGGAGGAGCTGGAAAAACTCGTCGCCGACTCCGAGCGCAAGATGAAGAACCTCGGCAACGTCAACCTGGAGGCGGTGAACCTGCTCGAGGCGGTGGAGGAGCGCGCGGCCTTCCTGCGGGAGCAGAAGCGCGACCTGGAGGCCTCGAAACGGTCGCTGGAGGAGATAATCGAGGACATAAACCGGCGCTGCAAGAGCCTGTTCCTGGACACCTTCGAGAAGACCCGCCGCAACTTCAACGAGATATTCAGGAAGCTGTTCGGGGGCGGAAAGGCGGACCTGTCGCTGGAGGAGGGCGACGTGCTCGAGGCCGGGGTGAACGTCGTCGTTCGTCCCCCCGGCAAGGAGCCCCGCCAGTTGTCCCTGCTCTCGGGAGGCGAAAAGGCGCTCACCGCGCTGTCGCTGCTGCTGGCCATGTTCAGGGCCAACCCCAGCCCGTTCTGCGTGCTGGACGAGGTGGACGCCCCCCTGGACGACACGAACGTCAACCGCTTCGTCATGCTGCTGCGCGAGTTCTCGGACCGCTCCCAGTTCATCCTGATATCGCACAACAAGCTGACCATCGAGAAGGCCGACGCCGTCTTCGGGGTGACGCTGGACCGCGACGGGGTGTCGCGCATAGTCTCGGTGGAGCTCGAGCGGGTGGCCTCGCTCCTGGGCGACGGCGATTGACAGGCCCCGGCGCGCCGGATAGAATCTCCGCCCGAAAGGAGACTTCCCGATGCCCATCAAGTTCACCTGCCCGCATTGTCGCGTCTCCATGACCATACCGGACGCCTTCGCCGGCAAGAGGGCGAAGTGTCCCGCCTGCGACAAACCTATCACCATCCCCGGCGAACCGACCGGAGACGCGCCCGACAAGACCGTCTCCCGCGAGCTGGGCGATTGGTACCGCAAGATGACGGGCGAGGGCGCCGCCGCTCCCCGCTCCGCCCTGGACGAGCTGCACCGCGACACCGAAGTGGACGTGAGCGAGGTGGTCACGCGCTGGGACGAGGAAGAAGACGAGGATTCCTGGACCCACGAGAGCGAGCCCTCCGCCGCTCCTCCTCCCCGCCGCCGTTCCGCCCCGCCCCCGCCGCGCCGCAGGCGCGCGCCCGCCGGGGGGGAAGAGGACAGCGGCGCGAACATGCTTCTCATAGGCGGAGGGGCGGCCTTCCTGCTGCTGATAGTGGTGGTCGTGGTGGTGCTCACGAAGGAGAGCCCCCCCGCGCCTCAGCAGACGCCCGCCGGGCCGAACGCCGCCCTCTCGGCTGCCCCGGCCGCTACGCAGACCGCCCCGGCTCAGACGCCGGCGGCCGCCGCCTCGCCGACCCCCACCCCCTCGCCGACCGTCGAAAAGACCCCCTCGCCGGAGGAGCTGGCGAAGCGGAACCTCGCCTACGGCGACGACGCCTTCGGGCGCTTCGACTACGCCAAGGCCGCGGATTACTACTCCAAGTACCTCGAGTTCGACCCCAAGGACGCCGGGGTGTGGAAGAAGCTCATCGAGTGCTACCAGAAGCTCGGCAGGAACGACAAGGCCCTCGAGGCGGTGGACAAGGCCGTGGAGAACCTGGGCGCCGACGCCGAACTGCTCCGCCTCCGCGTGGACCTGCAGATGGAGCTCGAGAAACTGGACGCCGCCTTCCAGACCTACGAGCAGCTTCTGGAGAAGCTCACCGACCGCGACGACCGCATGAACCTGCTTCTCGAGATGTTCAACATGGCGCTCACCTACGGCTCCGACAAGCCCTCGAAGGAATACCTCGACAAGGCGTGGGCGTACCTCCAGAAGCTGAAGGAATACATAGATTCGGACGAGTTCGAGGACTACAAGACCACCCTCAAGGAAGCCTACGAGAGTGCAGGATTCAACGCGCCCTTCTGAGCGAAGCCTGTCTTGGTGGCAGGAGCGGCTCGCGCGCATCTATCTGGACAAGGACGCCGCCCGCGGGCCGGACGCCACCTTCATGTACCTGGTGAGCGAGGTGGGCGAGCTCGCCGAGGCGCTCAGGAAGGGCAGGGGAGTGGAGAGGGAGTTCGCCGACGTCGCCGCCTGGCTGCTCTCCCTCGCCAACCTCGCGGGGGTGGACCTCGCCGCCTGCATGGAGGAGCGCTACTCGTCCTGCCCGCATTGCGGAAACGTCCCGTGCAGTTGCGTTTCCAAACCGTGAACCCCGTCCGGGAGTGGTGATGGAGAACGCCTCCAAGGCCGAATCGTTCAGAAAGGACTTCGAACGCCTCGCCGGAAACATCGGCCGCGTCATAGTCGGCCAGCGGGAGGTGGTGGAGCAGGTGCTGCTCGTCCTGTTCGCCGGTGGACACGCCCTCGTCGAGGGGCTCCCCGGCCTCGGCAAGACGAAACTCGTCTCCACCCTGGCCCGCTCGCTGTCGCTGTCCTTCTCGCGCATACAGTTCACGCCGGACCTCATGCCCGCCGACATCACCGGCACCGACGTCCTCGTAACCGGCGGCGCGGGCGCGGAGATAGAGTTCCGCGGGGGGCGGGTGTTCACCATCGTTCTGCTCGCCTACGACATAATCCGCGCCACGCCCCGCACGCAGTCGGCCCTGCTGGAGGCGATAGAGTAGCGCACCGT
>QNBY01000277.1 GCA_003644275.1 Planctomycetota bacterium | reverse complement strand
GGCGATCCGGTGAGGATAACCACCGACAACGTCTCCGCCTTCTCCATCCTCTACGACGGGGAAGCGGAAAGGGCGCTCCCCTTCCCCTCGCGCGGCTTCTCCGTGGACGGCGTCACGGTGCGGGCGAGGCCCGCGGCGGGGCTCGTGAGGTTCGTGAGGGACGGAAAGACCTGGCGGGAGGGGCCGCCTCCCGCCGGAGTGAGGAAACGGGCGGGGCTGGAGGGGCCGATAGAGGACGCCTTCCGCAGCCTGTTCCTGGTGGTGTACGGCACGGGCGGGGCGGACCCGGCGCTGGCCGCGGCGTCGCGCGAGGAGGCGGAGCGTTTCGTCATGAACTGGGAGCGCCGCTACAACCGCCCCTGCCCCATGAAGGCGGACGTCGAGGTGACGCCCGAGGACGTGGAGCGCTTCAACCTCGTGCTCTACGGCGCGCCGTGGGTGAACTCGGTGATGGCCCGGGCGGCGGACGACCTGCCCTTCGAGATAACGCGGAAGGGCGTCCGCCCGCGCCGTGAGGGCGCTCCCCTCTACGTCTCCCCCGGCGTGGGGGTCCGGTTCGTCTTCCCGAACCCGCTCTCGCCCTCCCGCTACGTGGTGGTGAACGCCTCGCCCACTCCCGCGGGGCTCGACGGCATAGACTTCCGATTCGGCAACTGGTTCGACTGGATTCCCTACGACAACCGCGCCTGGTACGACTTCTGCGTCTTCGACGCCCGCACCCACACGCCGGAGAGCTTCCTCGAGACGGGCTTCTTCGGCCCGCGCTGGGAGTTCGACGACAGGTGGCTCTGGAAGGGAGCGCGCGAGGAACGCGCGGCCGCCGCCGAGAGGCGCGTTCCCCCCTCCGCCTTTCCGCCGCCCGCGGGCGAGGTATGGCTCGACGAGGTGAGGCCGGTCTTCGCCCTCACCCTCAAGGGCTACTACAACATGGGGCTCTCGTGGAGCGGCGGGCCGCTCGAACTCGGCGGGAAGCGTTTCCGGCACGGCATAGGCGTGAGGCCGGACAGCCACCTCATGTGGTATCTCGGCGGGGCCTTCCGGCGCTTCACCGTAACGGCGGGCATAGACTACGGCGGACGGACGCCCTCCCCGGCCCGCAGGCGGGCGGAGCTCGTCACCTTCCTCGTGGTGGGCGACGGCCGGATACTCGCTTCCAGCGAGTACGTGAACTTCGAGAACCCCGTCGTATCGCTGGAGGCCGACGTAAGCGGGGTAGAATTCCTCAGCCTGATGGTCAGGCGCCTCACTCCGGAAGGCTGGCTCTACGGGCCCGTCTGCTGGTGCGATCCTCTTCTCGAAAGGTGAGCAGGAAATGAACGATTCGAACGGAAAAGGGGAAGGGACGCCCTCTCCCTCCCGCATACCGGACGACCTCACCCTGCGCGGGGCGCTGGGGATACTGGCGGACTACGCCGCCTCGCCGGTGCTGCGCGAGGAGTTCGAGCAGGCGCTTCTCGAAAACTTCGGCATGAAGGACGCCTGGGACCGCCTCACCGACAACGACCGCGTGGCCTTCCTGGAGTACTTCGTCTTCGACAGGCCCCTCTCCAACTGGGGCAAGCCGCCCGCCAGGGTGTTCGCCGAGTCCGCCGTGGGGCTCTCCGACGATATGAGGGCGCGCTTCCTGAAACTGGCCGCGGGAAGGCTGGACTACTACGTGGTGGTCCGCAGCAGCGAGGGCGGCGTGGTGCTGCGCGAGGTGGGGGGCGGCCGCGAGCTCTCCGTGGCCGACCGCCAGACGGGCGGCCTGCTGGAGCCCGGCGAGGTGGTGCTGGCCCGCGTGGTGGAGTGGGACGGGGAATACCGTTTCAGCGGCGTCATAAACCGCCACCGCCGCGAGGACAGCGAGGCGTTCGCCGAGCGGATAGCGGCCTTCAAGACCAATCTCGGTCCCGACGAGTGGGAAGGTGTGATGCGCCTTCTGCCCCGCAACATCTGGCTGGAACTGAAGGAGCGCGCGGGCTCGGCGGTTCCTCCCGAACTGGAGGAGGAGATCTCGTCGCTCGACGACGGCGCGCTGATGGAGAGCGCCCGCCGCGCACTGCGGGAGAGGGAGCCCGCGCGGGCGCGCGCCATGCTGGAGAAGCTCGTCGAGCGGAACCCGGCTTCCTTCGAGGCCCGCTTCCTGTTGGGTTCGGCCTGCCTGCAGGCCGGGGACTTCGGCCGCGCGGAGCGGGTGTTCCGCGAGCTCTCCGCCGAGCGGGAAGGCCACACGCCCTCCCGCCTCAACCTGGCCGTCGCCCTCTCCATGAGGAACCGTTTCGAGGAGGCGTTGAAGGAGTACCAGCGCTGCCTTCTCTCCGAGCCCGACGAGGAGCTTCTACCCTCCATCCTCAACGGCATAGGCTACCTCGCCGGGATGTTGGGCGACGAGGAACAGAGCCGCAAGGCGTTCAAGGAGGCGGTGAAGGCGGCGGGCGACGACGCGGACGCGCTGGCGGTCATAGCCTCGAACATGATACAGGTGGGCGAGCTCAAGAGCGCGGAGAAGGTGCTCAGGAAACTCGTGAAGCTGAGGCCGGAGGACGCGGACATACGCGCGGCGTTCGGAGACGTGCTCGTGCAGCTCGACAAGCCTTCCGCGGCGGTGGAGCACTACCGGAAGGCCATGGAGCTGGACCCGAAGCGGGCGGTGCTGCTGAGGAACGCGGGCGACGCCCTCTTGAAGGCGGGCGAGCCCGCCCGCGCAATCGAGGCGTACAAGGGCTACATGGAGATGTTTCCCGGAGAGGCGGAGGTGTGGAACAACCTCGGCGTGGCCTGCGTGAGGGTGGGGGACCTGGAGAAGGCGGAGGAATCGTTCCGCAAGGCGCTGGCTCTCGCGCCGGAGTACGTGTCCGCGCTGTCCAATCTCGGCAAGCTGATGCTCGAACTCGGGAGGCTGGACGAGGCGGAAGAGGCGTTGAGCAAGGCCCGCGCCGCGGCCCCGGACAATCCGCTGGTGAAGGAGCTCGCCCTCATCCTCGAACAGGAGAAGCGCCGCAGGAAGGCGAGGGAGAAGGGG
>QNBY01000276.1 GCA_003644275.1 Planctomycetota bacterium | reverse complement strand
TGGCCTTCGCCGCGCTCGCGGGCCGCATCGAGCCCGGTCCCGGCCTGCTGCTCGCCGTGACCGCCGGGGCGGCGGCGGGCTTCCTGCCCCACAACTTCCCCCCCGCGCGGCTCTACATGGGCGACGCGGGCTCGCTCCTGCTCGGCTTCTCGCTCGCCGCGGCGACCGCCGACGCCACCTTCTACTCCCGCGAGTGGGAGGTGGACCCCCTCCTCGCCATGGCCTCCCCCCTCCTGCTGTTCGCCGTGCCGCTCTACGACACCCTCTCCGTCTGCCTCATCCGCATCCGCGAGGGCCGCTCCATACTCGCCGCCGACCGCAGCCACCTCCCCCACCGCCTGCTCGCCCTCGGGCTGGACAAGCGGGAGGTCCTCTCCGTCGTGGTCCTGATGACCGTTCTCACCGGCGCGGCCGCGTCTTACATTCCCGCCCTCTCCCACTTCCAGGCCCTCCTCGTGCTCCTCCAGGTGGCGGGCATGTTCGCCGTCATGTTCATCCTCGAGACCGCGGGGGAGAGGAAGCGTTGAGCGATCGGGCCGACCACTCCCGTATGCTCGTCTCCATCGGCTCGGCGGTCGTGGGCTGCGCCGCCGTGATGAAGCTCCTGCTCCCCTCGCTCGACACCCTCTCCGGCATGCACCTGTTCGCCGATCAGGGCGTCCTCGCGGGCTTCGCCTTCCTGTTCGGCGGGCTGCTCCTCTCCCGCGAGGGGCTCCGCCTCCCCCTTCCCTTCGCGCTTCTGGCGTGTTTCGTGCTCTTCCTGTTCGTAAGGGGGCTGTTCGCCCTTCCCGGCCCGGCGCTCCAGCAGGCGGTGGAGTGGAGCGCGGGCGCGGCCGTGCTGTTCGTGACGGCCCGTTCCTTCCGCACCGGCGGGGGGCCGGTGGTCCTCGGCGTGTTCGCCGGAGCGCTCTCCGCGGTGGCGGTGATAGCCGCGGGCCAGGAATTCCTCGCTCTGCCCGAGCTCCGCGGGAGGGCGGCCGAGCTCGCCTCCACCCTCCCCCCCTCCGCGCGGGAGCAGTTCGTCGAGCGGTTGCTGGCCCGCGAGGTCTTCGGCCCCTTCACCATATCGAACGCCCTCGCCGCCTTCTGCCTGCTCGCCCTCGGCGTGTTCGCCGGAGCCGCCTGGGGGGCGCGCGCCGCCCGCGGGAGGTGGACCTTCCTCGCGCTCGCCCTCCTCTCCGCCTTCGTGCTTTTCCTCACGCGCTCCAAGGGCGGTTTCCTCGCGGCCGGAGCGGGCCTCGCCGTCGCCGCAGGCGTCGCCGCGCGCGTCCGCGGGGCGTCGTTTCGCCGGGCGGCGCTGCTCTCGGCCGGACTGCTCGCGGCCGGAGCGGGCCTCCTCGCCGCTCTGCTGGCCTTCGGCCCTCCCGGCGCGGGGGCGGCCTCCGCCGAGGTGCGCCTGGGCTACTGGAGGGGCGCGCTCCGGGCGGCGGCGCTCCATCCCGTCCTCGGCGGCGGGGCCGGCACCTTCGCCGACCGCTACGTCGCCCTGAAGGACCCCCAGGCGGGCGAGACGAAACACGCCCACTGCGACTACCTGGAGATACTCGTCGAGGAAGGGGCCGTGGGGCTCGTCCTCTTCCTGGCGGCGATCCTCTCCCTGTTCCTGCCCGCTCCCGCCTCCGACTCCCCCCCTCCCCGCGCTCCCCCCTCGCGGCGCGACGCCTTCAAGGCCGCCGGGCTCGTCTGGGCGGGGACGGTGGCGGCCGTGGCGCTGTTCGGGGCGGGGGACTTCAACGACGTGCTCGCCCACGTGCGGGCCGGGGACGCGGCGTGGACGGCGCTCGCCCTCGCCATGCTCCTCCTGCCTCCCGCCGCGGCCGCCCTGGCGGCCGGCGCGGCGGGCGAGGGCGCTCTCAGGGGCGTCTCGGTCGCGGTCGTCGCGGCGCTCGCCGCCTTCCTCGCCCACGCCGCGATAGACTTCGACTTCTTCAACGAGGGCGCGGCCCTCGCCTTCTTCGCGGCGGCCGGAGCGGCCGCCGCATCGTCGCGGCGCGTCGCCCTTCCCAAGGCGGCGGGCGTGGCGCTGCTCGCCGCCGCGCTGCTGCTCTCCTTCGCCGCCTCCTGGCAGTCCCGGGCGCGCGACTCCGTGGGCGCGGTGGCCGCCTGGACGGAGGAACTCACCTCGCGCAAGGCGAAGCTCACCGAGAGCGAGACCGCGGCCCTCGCGGCGCTCCTCGCCCCCGACAGGCCGTCCCCCTTCGCCCCCTCCGAGCTCAGCGAGGCCAAGGGCGAGCTCAGCGAGGCGCTCGCCTCCCGCTACCGGCGTTTCCTCGAGTTCGCGGCCGAACACTACCGCAACGCCGTGATGCTGAACCCCCTCCGCTTCTCGTGCCGCGAGGCGCTCGGCAGGGTGCTGCTCGAGCTCTCCGGCGGCGGGGGCCCCGCCCTGGAGGAAGCCCTCCGCTGCTACGAGGCCGCCGTGTCGCGCTATCCCACCAACGCGGGACTCCTCCACCGCGCCGCCGCCGCCTTCAGGAAGGCGGGCAGGACGGAGAGGGCGGACGAGCTCGAGCGCCGCGCCCGCGACCTCATGCGCTTCGACCTCCCGCCCGGCGCGCGCCCCTCCCTTCCGGGAGAAACATCGCCCCCTCCCCGGCGTCAACAGACGGGGGGAACGCCCGGCCCCTCAAAAAAACCTTGATAAGCGCGGTATCCGGCGTAGAATTCCTCTCAGCGGGAGATGGCCATGGCATGGATCCCATTCAGGAAGAACAAGGAACCCGGCAAACGGCGCGAGCCCGGTGAGGGCGGCGACGAGCCCCGGGCCTTCGAGCCCCCCGCCTTCGCGGCGCCCTCCGCGGGCTACTTCGGCGCAGGGGCCGCCGTGGCGGGCGGGCGCCTCAACACCTCCCCGATAAGGCTCGCCAGGCGCTTCGGCGACGTGGTCTTCTCCATCGGCAAGGCCGGCGCGGAGGAAATAGAGGAAGCCGCCGCCCTGGCCGAGGCCGAAGGGATGCTTCTCGGCCGCGCGCTCATCGCCATGGGCCGCCTCCGCGAGAGCGACG
>QNBY01000275.1 GCA_003644275.1 Planctomycetota bacterium | reverse complement strand
GAGTTGGTGGTTCCGAGATCGATACCTATTGCTTTCGCCATTTCATTTCCTCCTTGGAGACGAAAAATTTTATTCGAGGCATTTCCAACAATCCGTGTGCCATAGGGCGGGAGGGCCGGAAAGGGCGCGGGGAAGCGGTTTTTGGGGGGAAACGCGCTCCGGCTCGCCGTGTCATAATGACAAAAGGACGGGCCGGGGCTCTCTTTCAGTGTCAAAAGGCCGGATCAGGAGGCGGCGAGTTCCCGCACCGCTTTGACGGCCGTCTCTATGTCCCGTTCGGTGGTGAAGGGGCCGATGGAGAGGCGGACGGTCCCCACGGGATAGGTGCCGGCCTGTTTGTGGGCGAGGGGGGCGCAGTGGCAGCCGCAGCGCGTGGCGACGCCGTAGTGCTCGTCCAGGAGTTTGCCCGCTTCGTCGGCCGGTATGCGGTCGAAGGCGATGGAGAGGACGGGTATGACGTGGAGCGGGGAGTTGGGGAAGAAGACCCTCACGCCCTCCACGTCCCGAACGCCCTCGAGCAGGGCGCGGTAGAGCTCCATCTCGCGCCGGTGGATGGCGCCGAGGCCGCGCTCGAGTATCCATTCCACGCCCCTCTTGAGGCCGATTATGCCTATGGTGTTGGCGGTGCCGACCTCGAGGCGGTAGGGCATCTCGCGGGGCTGGAGGGGGTTGTCGCTCTGTATGCCGGAGCCGCCGAAGCGGGTGGGCTCTATCTCCACGCCCTCGCGCACGTAGAGGCCGCCGGTGCCCGTGGGGCCGAGCAGGGACTTGTGGCCCGTGAAGCAGAGGACGTCGATGTTCATCTCCTCCACGTCGAGGGGGAGGACGCCCGCGGTCTGGGAGGTGTCCACGACGAAGAGCAGGCCGTTCTCGCGGCAGAAGCGGCCTATTTCGGCGAGGTCCTGCACGACGCCGAAGACGTTGGAGCCGTGGTTGACGGCCACCATGCGGGTCTCGGGGCGGAGGGCGGCGCGGAAGGTCTCGACGGAGACGCGGCCGTCCCCGTCGAAGGGGAGGTAGTCCACGGTTATGTCGCCCTTGGCGGCGAGCGCGTTGAGGGGACGGAGGACGGAGTTGTGCTCCAGGTTGGTGGAGAGGACGTGGTCTCCCGGTTTGAGCAGGCCGAAGAAGGCGGTGTTGAGCGCCTCGCTGGAGTTGGCGAGGAAGACGAGCCTCTCGGGGACCTCCCCGCCGAAGAAGGAACAGAGGGTCTTCCTGGCTTCCTCGATGAGGGAGCCCGCCACCCTGGCGCGGTGGAAGGCGCCCCTTCCGGGGTTGACGCCCCAGGAGGAATAGAAGCGGGTCATCTCTTCGAGGACGACGGCTGGCTTGGGGAAGACGGTGGAAGCGTTGTCGAGATAGTGGAACGGCCTGTCGGTCATCGTGTCGAACCCTCCCGGCAAAACGGAAAACGCCGGGGCGAGCCCGGCGTTTTCGGAATCAGACGGAATGAGCGGTACAGCAGGTACAACCCATGATCAGCGCTTGGAGAACTGGGTGCTCCTGCGGGCTTTGTGGCGTCCGTACTTCTTGCGCTCGACGACACGCGGGTCGCGGGTGAGGAATCCCTTCTTCCTGAGGATGGGGGCGAGGGAGGGGTCCATCCTGCAGAGCGCCCTCGCCACGCCGTGGGAGAAGGCTCCGGCATGGCCGGTTACGCCGCCGCCCTTGATGTTGGCGAAGACGTCCACCTTGCCGAGGAGCTCGGTGGCGATGAGGGGCGCTATGGCGACGAGCTGGTGGCGCCTGGTGGGGAAGTAGTCGTGAAGGGTCTTCTTGTTGACGAGTATCTGGCCCTCGCCGTCGCGTATCCTCACGCGGGCGACGGAGGTCTTCCTGCGCCCGGTTCCCCAGAAGTATTGAGTAGTGGTGTTTTCCGCCACGTCATCCTCCAACGGTTCAGAGTTCCAGCGGCTTCGGCTGCTGGGCGGTGTGGGGGTGTTCGGGTCCGGCATAGACCTTGAGCTTCCTGAGCATCTTGCGGCCCAGCCTGCTCTTGGGCAGCATGCGCCTCACGACCTCGCGGAAGAGCCTTTCGGGATGCCTGCTCATGCGCTCCTGGAGGGTGAGCAGGTACTTGCCGCCGGGATAGCCGGTGTAGCGGTGGTAGGTCTTCTTCTGGGCCTTGAGGGGGTCTATGTCGAGCTTGTCCACGTTGACCACGACGATGAAGTCGCCGCAGTCCACGTGCGGAGTCCAGGCCGGTTTGTGCTTTCCCATGAGGCGGCGGGCGATGACGGTGGCGAGGCGGCCGAGGCGCTTGCCGGAGGCGTCCACGACGTACCAGTCCCGCCGGACCTCTTCCTTCTTGAGCATGGTGGTCTTCATCGGTTTCCTCTCAAAACAAAGGCGGGACGAATCCCGCAGTCACGGTCCCTGATCGGGTGCTCCTGTGAACGGGAAAGCAGGAGCGGGAGAACGGGGCCCACCGAAGGAAGGATTATAGCCGCTATGCGGCGCAGTCAAGTTTTTCGGCCTTTCGAGGCCCTTCGGCGACGAGGCGGCAGGCTCCGAATTCCGGGTATGTCATGGCCCCACGGCGTGCATCATGCGGGGATCGCCCGCCTGCCGGAGGAACTTCGCGCGGACGGCGGCCCGGTTCACGGCCATCGTTTCCGGTTCAATCGGGTTCGAGCCAGCGGACGAGCCCTTCGAAGGCGTCCGCCTCCACCACCGCCCCGTGCGGGACCGAGGCGACGAGGTCTTCATCGGGCTCGCAGAGCAGGGTGACGCCCGCGATTATAGCGCCCTCGACGATGTTGGGGTCGGCGGGTTTCGAGAGGACTATGGCGGCGGGCTGCCTGCCCTTCTTGGCGAGCACCATGAGGACGACGCAGCCGCTGGACGAGCCCTTCGTCTCGGGATAGATCATGACGCGGCCGGCGATGCTCTCGCCCCTGCGCTCGTGGCCGGAGGCGATTATCTCGCCGGTGTCCATGTCCACGTCCCCCAGGAAGGAGAAGGGGGCGCGGCAGACGAGCGCCCTGCCGGACGCCCTGCCCTTCACGAT
>QNBY01000274.1 GCA_003644275.1 Planctomycetota bacterium | reverse complement strand
TTCGCCCTCTCCGACCTCCCCCTCCTCGCCCGCTCGCTCGCCGCCGAGGCCGGAAAGGCGCACTACCGCGTCTCCGGCTCGCCCGCCCTCTACCTGTCCTCCGCGCCTCCCGCGCAAGGGCCTTTCGACGCCGTTCTCATGCTCGCCGCTTCGACGGAGGGCAGGGCGGACGTGGCGATTTACGCCGGTCCCGGCGCGGACTACGCCTCCACGCTCGCCCTCTCCGTCTCCTTGCACCGCTGCGGTTGCTCCCTCTCCCTCCTCGACTCCTCGAAGGACGGCCTTCGCCGCCTTTCCCGCTCCGCCCGCATCGTGGCGTTCGGCGGCGGCTGGGCTCCCGCCGCGGCCGACGCCCTGGGCGAATCCGCCCTCGCCGCCGTCCGCTCCTTCGTGAGGAAGGGCGGCGGCTTCCTCGGGATATGCGCCGGAGCCTACCTCGCCTCCTCCGTGGTCCTGTGGGAGGGAAAGCGCAGCTCCGGGGCGCTCTCCCTCTTTCCCGGCGCCGCCGTCGGCCCCGACGCCTCGCTCGCCCCGTGGCCGCGCTTCGCCCTCGCCCGCGTGAAGCTCGAAGGTCCGTTCGCCTCGCTCGCCCCTCTCGAACGCTCCGTCTTCTACTGGGGCGGCCCCTCCTTCGAGTCCCTTCCCCGCTCCGCCTCCGCCCCCCTGCGTTACCTCCCCTCCGGCCGCCCCGCGGCCGTCTGCCTCCCCTTCGGAAAGGGCAGGGTGTTCCTCTTCGGCCCGCATCCCGAGTTCGACCTCACCTCGAACGCCGACGGCCTCGCCTGGCCCGAGTCCGCCGGCCTGCGCGACCCCGAACCCGACGCCGACCTCCTCTCCGCCGCCCTCTCCTTCCTGAAAGAGAAATAAATCGAAATTATCCGCTTGACTCGCCGGAGTGCGTGGTATAATTCGGTTGGAGAAGCAAGAGGGGATACGTTCCATGAGCGCCATATCCGAAACGCCTGAAAAGGGGGATACGCTCCAGCGTCTCCTCGACGAACTCATGGCCGGCGGCCCGCGCATGAGGGACGCCTACAAGGCCGTGTACGAGTACGCCGCGGGCCCCCTGTTCCGCTACGGCCTGTCCCTCTATTCCGGCTTCAACCGCGAGGACGTGAGGGACGCCCTCAACGACACCTTCCTGTCCCTCTGGGAGGAAGCGTGCCGCAACTACGGCAAGAAGCGGATTTCCCCCGGCTGGCTCTACACGGTGATGCGCAACAACGTGGTGAACAGCATCCGCGGTCCCGCTACCGTCTCCCCCACCGCCCCCCTCCCCGACCCCGTCACCGAGGAAGAGCGGGAGGAAAAAGTCGCCCGCACCCTCCTCTACGACGCCGTGAACAAACTCCCCGAGGACCTGCGCGAGGTGACGAGGCTCCACCTCGCGGGCTTCCGCCGCGCCACCATAGCCTCCATGCTCCAAATCTCGGAAAGGACCTGCACCAACCGCATGAAGTCCGCCGTCGTCATGTTGCGCCGCGACCTCGAACGCGGGGGGCTCGCCCTCTCCGTCGCCCTCGTGGCCCTCAGCCATTTCTTCCGCTCCTCCACCGCCTCCGCGCTTCCCCTCTCCCCTCCCTTCCCCGAGCCCGCGCCCCCTCCTCCCCCGCTGTCGCCCCTTCCCGCCCCCGCCGCCGCGTTCCGCGGCCTGCTCTTCTCCGTCTCCCTCATCGGAGCGGTGCTCACGGCCTTCTTCTTGTACTTCTTCACCGGCGTGGGCGACTTCTTCTCGCTCGACGACCCCTACGCCGCTCCTCCCCGGCTCGAGTTCACCACGCCCGCCCCGCCTTCCCAGCGCCTCTTCCCCGAGCCCTCCCCCTCGCCGGTCCTGCGCCTTCCGCCCTCCTCGCCCTATTACGGCTTCGGAACGGCGGAGTTCGGCCAGTTCGGCCTGGATTCGGCAGCCTTCCTCACTCCCGCGCCCCTTCCCCCCTTGGCCGACGCCGACCGCATTTCCTCCCGCTTCTACCGCACTCTCTCCCTGAAGGACGGCCGCCTGTTCGCCTGGGTCGCCGAGCCCCGTCCCTCCGAATCGGGCCGGGAGCCCCCTTCCTCCCTGCTCCCCTTCGCTGAATACTCCTCGAAGGAGCACACGCCGCTCCGCCCCCTCCTCGTCCGCTTCCCCGTCCCCATCGACATAGCGGACTTCTCGGCGGGCGGCGAGGGTTCGGTGGTCCTGTCCGCCGACGGCATCGTGTGGTGGTGGCCTTCGGCCTCCGTACAGGCCGAAAGCGGCTACGTGACGGCCCACCTCGTCAAGGGCCTCGCCCAGGTCGTGGCCGTCTGCGCCGGGGCCGACCATTTCCTCGCCCTCCGCAAGGACGGAACGGTATGGGCCTGGGGCAACAACGAATTCGGCCAGCTCAGCGACGGAACCGACCTGTTCCGCTCCGTCCCCGTGCGCGTCTCCGGCCTTCCCCGCATCGTGGCGATAAGCGCGGGAGACTCCTTCTCCCTCGCCCTCGACGCTTCCGGCTCCCTCTGGGCCTGGGGCTCGAACAGGTTCGGCGAGCTCGCCCTCTACGCTCCGGGCCGCACTTCCTCCTTTCTCCCCCTCCGGATTCCCCTTCGAACCGCCGTAACCGCGATCGAGGCCGGAGGCCATCATTCGCTGGCGCTCGACGCCTCCGGCGCGGTGTGGGCCTGGGGCGCCAACGACCGGGGCCAACTGGGAGCGGGCGACAAGCTCTCCCACTCCGGCCCGGTGCTCGTGAGGATCGCGGGCGGAAACGCGGTCGCACTCGCCGCCGGCCTGAACCACTCCGCCGTGCTTTCGGCGGATGGAACCCTATGGGTTTGGGGTGCCGGAAAATGCGGTCAGCTCGGCACCGGCTCCCAAGAGGATTCCCCCCTTCCCGTCAGCGTGAAGCTCCCCGGCCCCGCTTCCGCCGTCCATGCCGGCGCCCTGCACACCATCGTAGAGATAGACTTCTGATCCCCCTCGGCCCCTTCCCGGCCGTCCGCCTCAGAGCGGCCGGAAGTACACTATGAATATCCGCGGCAGCCTCC
>QNBY01000273.1 GCA_003644275.1 Planctomycetota bacterium | reverse complement strand
CGGTTTCTGCATCTCACCCGCTCCCGTTCCGGTGGAGGGGACGAAGGAGGGGAGAATGTCCCGGCCGCCGTTCTCCTCCTTGCCGTTGGGATGGTAGAAACGGCCGCGGGTGGCCACGATCTCGGCGGTTACGAAGATGAGCAGGTTGCTTCTGGCCTTGTTCTTCACCGTGCGGCGGAAAAGGGCGCCCAGGCCGGGGATTTCGCCGAGCTGGGGCACCTTGTTGACCTCCGTCACGTCTTCCTCGGCTATGAGGCCGCCCAGCACGACGGTCTCGCCGCTGCGGATGACCACCTTGGCGATTATCTCCTGGCGCGAGAAGGTGGGCCGGGTGACCTCGAACGATTCGGTGTCGCCGTCCGCGTTCGTGGTGATTATGTTGTACTTGGCGTCCTTGTTGGGGTCGCGCGAGACGATGACGGGATGCAGTTCGAGGATTATCGTCTCCAGGTCGGAGCCCACGGAGGGCATCACGTCGAGCGTTATTCCCACGTTCTCGGTCTCGAAGTCGGTGGGGACGAAGGCGGTGGTGTTCGTGGTGGTGGCGCCGTCGTTCGTCACGGTGGACTCGACGGGTTCCCAATCGGTGGGATAGGGATACTGTTCGGCCACCACGAGCCGGGCGGGCTCGTTGGAGATGGTGGTGACGTTGGGCTCGCTGAGCAGGCGGCCGTTGAGCTGGGTCTGGAGAGCGTGCATGACCACGCGGTACTGAGGGTCGGTGAGCACGCCGCGGAAGGTGATGCTCGCGCCGGTGGTCTCGGAGCCGGAGGGGACGCCGAGGTTCCAGCCGGAGCCGGGGTCTATCTGCACTTTCTTGGTGTTCTCGTCGCCGCCGGAGCCGAGGGCGCTCTCGAGCAGGCCCTGTATCCCCCACTGGAGCCCTTCCTGGACCTTGACGGTGACGAAGCGGGTGCGTATGTTCACCTGGATGGGGGGGACGTCGAACTCGTTTATGAGGCGCTCCACCTCGTCGAGCATCTCGGGGGTGGAGACGACGATGAGGCTGTTGGTCTTGGGGTCGAAGCGCCAGGTGGAGCCCTCCGGCCACTGGAGGTTACCGCTCCAGCCGGAGATCCACTCCAGGAGTTTTTCCATGTCGGTGTCGGCTTCCTCGTTCTCGCCGTTTCCGTTTCCGTTGTTGTTACGGGAGGAGGCGCCGGGGGCGTTGTTGATGCGGCTCTGGTTGGCGAGCTCGCGGGCGCGCATCTGCATGAGGCGGCCGATGGTGCTGAGCATCTGGGCGCGGGAGGCGGAGGTGGCCGCGGCCATGCTTATCTTCTCGGCGAGGGAGACGTCTTCCTCGGCGATGTTGTCGGCCGCGTCTTCGTCTTCCTTGCGGAAGCGGCGGTAGGTGGGATAGTAGCGGCGGGTGTTGTAGCGCGTGTTGGGGCGGGGCGCGCCCGGGGTCCAGTCCGAGCTGTCGCTCTGGTTGACGAGCTCGTTTTCCTTTATCTTCTCGCCGGTGCGCGTAACGCCGTAGCGGAGGTGGAACACCCTTATCTGGAGCTGGGGCTGGACGGGAGTGGTTATCCAGATGCCGCTGTCGTTCACGGTGTACTGTATGCCGGTGTTGAGGGCTATGTAGTCCAGCAGGTCCTCGAGGCGGACGTTGTCCACGCGGACGGTGAGGCGCTTGCCCTCGAGGGCGGCGCGGTCGGCGACGATGTTCACGCCGCAGGTGTCGCGCAGCAGGCCGAGCACGAAGGAGAGGTCGGTATCGGCGAGGTTGAGGGTGACGGGCTGGGAGAGGAGCGCCTTCATCTCCTGCGAGATGGTGGACTTGGGGCGCTTGGGATACTTGAGGGGAGGCTCGTGCGTTATCTCCTTCTCGGGAATGCGCGAGGCCTCGTCCACCTCCTTCATGGCGCGGTCGTTCTCCACCTCGCGGCGGACGTTCGCGGCCCTTTTCTCCGCGGCGTGCTTCGCCTTGTTGGCCCTGAGATAGAGCTTCAGGGCGCGGGGGTTGGTGGGCTCGGCCTCGAGGACGCTTTCGAGTATGCTTATGGCCTGGTCCCACGAACCGTCGTCTATGAGCTCCGCGGCGTGGTCGAGGCGGGCCGTGAGGTCGCTTTTCGCCTGCTCCGCGAACGCACGGGCGGGAGCAAGGGCGACGGCCAGCAAGAGGGCCGCCAGGATAAGGCTCCTGAAGCGCATCTCCATCTCCTTTTTCTGTCGGCGCGACACTTCAGAATTTGACCAACACACGGGAGACAATGTTCCCGAAGGGTATGGCCCCGAAGTCCCTCGAATCTATTCCCATCCGCGAGCGGTTGTCCACCAGGATGAAGTAGGAGCCCTCGGGCACCTTGTATTCGGGTATGTCCTCCGGGAGGGCGGGACGCGGTTTTCCGGGCGGGTAGAAGCTCTCGTTCAGGGGACGCGAGTTCACGAAGACCACGCCTTCGGAGGAAGAGACCGTCTCGCCGGGCAGGGCGATGATTCTTCCGAGGGCCTGCTTGCCCGACTTGCCGGGGGGCTCGAAGAAGACCACGCTGAAGCGCTTGAGGGAGGACTCCGAGGGATGGACGAGGACCAACAGGCGGGCGCCGCGTTCGATGGAGGGTTCCATGGCGTCGAACGCCTCGGGCAGGTCCACCACGTCGGTGAAGACGATGAAGGCCGTCACGGCGGCGATGATTACGAGGATGAGCAGCGCGCGCGCCGCCAGCAGGAACTTGCGGTAGGTGGCGAAGAAGCCCGCGCCGCCCGCCATGCGTCAGGCCCCCTTCGGTTTCTTCTTGGCTGGAGCCGGGCGGGGCGTTGCGGCGGGAGGAGGAGAGGGAACGACGGAGGGCGCGGCAGAGGGGGACGGCGAGGGGGCGGGGGAAGCCTCGGGCGCGGCCGCGGCGGTGCTCTCGTACACCGTGACCTCGAGGGAGCAAACGAAGGGGGCGTCCTTGGAGCGGCGGGGCAATATGTTCAGCGAGGTGACCACAACCGCGGGGGAGAGTTTCTCCATGCCGGCCGCGGCGGCTATGAGCTTGCCCTTGTCCTCGGCCGCGAGCTCGAACGAGAAGACGATG
>QNBY01000272.1 GCA_003644275.1 Planctomycetota bacterium | reverse complement strand
GGCCTCGAGGTGAAAATCGAGGGCGAGCGCGTCTTCGCGGGGACGCTGAGGCGCGAGAGGACGCGCCACGAGAACGAATCGCCGCATGTCCGGGCCGTCTACGAGGACGCCCGCTCCCTGCTCGCGCGCTTCCCCTGCCCCGGGCGCTGGACGGCCGGAAAGGGCGGCGCGGCGCTCCGGGAGGGCGAGGAGGCCGTCTTCAACCGGGACGGAGAGGGAGACAAGGCCCCCGGCGAGGCGGTCTTCTCGGACGATCCCGCATCGTCGGAATGCTGGAGCGGGCGGGACGTGCTCCGCTTCCTGGAGGAACGCGCCTTTTCCCTCTCCCCGCTGCGGGAGGCGGTGGCGCTCGCGGGGCTGGAGGAGGGAAGCGAGGCCGCGAGGAGGCTCGCGCTCTACCGTCCTATGAACCTCGCCTGCGGCGGGAGGAGCCTCATGGACCTGCTCGCCGCCCTGGCGGCGCCCTGCGGGCTGGAGATGAAGATGGACTTCTCGTCCGAACCGCCCGCGCTCGTGCTGTTCGCGCCGTTCCGGGAGGGGGACGCAGTCGAGGCGGACGCCGGCACGCCGGGGGGAAGGCTCGATCCGGCCCGCCCGCCGGACCTGACGGCGTTCGAGGTGGTCCGCGGGAGCGGCGGCGCGCCGCCCGAGGTGGTGATGGACGGGATACTTCCCGAGCTGGAGATCACCCTACAGACCAACGCCCGCTACACGGGGCCGGGGAAGCTGGAGGAATGCGACCCGTGGAAGGCCGACCTCGTCCCCGACTGGACCCGCTTGGAGCAGAAGGTGTACGACCGGGTGTACCTGGCCGATCCCTGGGAGGAGCAACGGGCGCTGGACGCCGCGCGCAGGCGGCTCTGGCACGTGGAGAGGCGCTACAGGGTAAATCCCGCCTTCGCCTTTCACGCCTTCTTCGACGGCTGCCTGCCGGAGGGAACGCCCTTCGTCCCCACCGAGGGCTTCTCGCGCCTTCCGTGGGGAGAGCCCCCGCCGCCGGAGGTGGTGCTGGAGCTGCTCACCGAACCCGGCTGGAGAGAGCCCTTCGACGACCGGGGAAGGTTCATCGGAGTGACCATGCTGGAGGGCGGCCGGGTGATACTGTTCGACCGGCCCGTCTCGGCCATGGGGACGATGAACCCGCGCACGACGGTGGTGAAGAGGATAGGCTACACCCTCTGCCTGCGCGGGCGCTGGAGGGCCGAGATGAGGGTGAAGGCGGAGGAGGCGGCGCCGGGAACGAGGACGGAGGGGCCGCCCGTGAGGAAGAGGCGGGGGTTGTACCGCCTGCGGGTGACGGCGCCCGACCTCGTGCGGAAGCTCTGGAAGAATCCCGTGCCGGGAACGCGCGACGACCGGCCCTCGCTCACGCTGGAGGCGGCGGCCGAGCTGGAGCGCAGGATACCGAGACCGCGCTTCCGGTGCGTGCTGCACGGACTGCCGCCCGAGTACGCGCCGGGGAACGTGCTCGAACGCATCACCTTCGGCGCCGCCTCCGGAGGGCAGGAGCGCGGGGACCTGGAGGGAGGCTCGCTCGTCCGCCGCACAGTGCTGAAGCCTGGAAACCTCACCACCTTGTTGGAATGCGGAGGCGCGCGATGAGGAGGAAGGGAGAACTTCCGCTCTCCATGCCGCTCACCTTTCCCGCCGCCCCTCCCTATCCGATACGCACCGACCGCGGCGAGTGGACGCGCGAGGAGACGGGAGCGCCGCCCTACGCGGACCTCTCGGCGTCGCTGCTCGCCGCCGGCGGATACCGCAAGTCCGCCGCGGTGCTGGTGAGGGAGGACACCGCCCCCGTGGACAGGCGCGTGTACTGGGGGCTCGTGCTGCTCTCGCCGCGCGTGGAGCTCGAGCTCCGGCGCGGGGAGGAAGGAAGGAGGGAATGCGCCGTGGCCGTTACCCTCTCGCTCCGGGAGCGGCTGGAGGACGGGGCCGAGAGGACGCTCGCCGCCGCGGCCCAGACGCTCGAGCCGGGGAAGGAGGAGCTGCGCCAGGTGCTGGAGTGGGGTTCGCCGCTGCTCGAATGGGAGGCGGAGGGAACGGCCGGCGCGCTGGTGCTGGCGCTGGAGGCCGACGCCTCCGACCTGGAGGAAGGAGCGTCGCTTCAGGCGCGCTGCACCCTGGGGGAGACGGTGGGCTTCATTCTCCCCCGGCCCTGACGAGTACGAGCGAGGGCGTTTCGGGTTCGGCGGGCACGAGGAGGAGGGAGTCGTCCCGCCGGGAGACGACGTAGCGCACGGGGCCCGCGCCGAGGTCCAGCGAGGCGGAAGAGGCGGTGAGGAAGCCCGCGCGCGCTCCGTCGAGGAAGGCCGAGCCGTCCGGCGCGACGAACAGGAGGGAGGACGGCTTGAAGTTCACCCACACGCGCGTCACGTAGCCGTCGTCGTCCACCACGAAGGTCCAGTAGCCCGACACGTCGCCGGAAGCGTCCTTTCGGATGGTCCCCGAGCCCGAGGAAGAACAGGCCAGGGCGGCCGACAACAGGATGCACAGCAGGGACGGAACGAGGAAACGCATCGCAATCATCACAACCAGGAAAGGAGGAAACATGCCTCTCGCACACTACCCGCGAAGCAGGAGGCGCAAGCGGAAGATCAAGGTGAAGAAGAAGCGCGGCGCGCGAGGGCACCGCGGACACCTCGGCAACCTCTGAGAGGAGGCGCCGCTTGCCGCGAGGGGGGCTTCGGCCCCCCTTTTTCTATTCTCCCCGCTGGTCGGAGCCGTCGGAGGAGGAATCCAGAAGGCGGCCTTCGGGGTCGTCCTCCGCCGCCCCCGTGGCGTGCCAGCAGGAATCGCGGAAGACCAGCAGGTCCTTGTTCCTCTCCCACCAGTCGCGGAACCACTCGAAGGAGCGCTCGTCGTCCCGCCCGCCGCGCCAGGCGTCCACGCAGGAGAACTCGGCGGGGAGCTCTATGAAGACCGGCAGGCCGCGCAGGATGTCGGCGTAGTCCTCCTCCTTCGAGGCGTTCCTCACGTACTCGTCGAGGATGGGTATGGTGTCCTTCACGCCGCGCCTGAAGAGCTTCATCGCCAT
>QNBY01000271.1 GCA_003644275.1 Planctomycetota bacterium | reverse complement strand
TACCGCCAGCGGGGCAAGACGGCGGTGGCCTTCCGCCTCATCCCGCTCGAGGTGCCCGATTTCGGGGAGCTGGGGCTGCCGAAGAAGCTCGAGGAGATATGCCGCCGGGCGAACGGGCTGTTCCTCATAACGGGCGCGACGGGCATGGGCAAGAGCACCACGCTCGCGGCGATGGTGGACCACATAAACGCGAACCGGCGGGCGCACATAATCACGATAGAGGACCCGATAGAGGTCGTGCACCTGAACAAGCAAACGGTGGTGGACCAGCGCGAGGTGGGGACGGACACGATGTCTTTCCACACGGCGCTGAAGTTCGCGCTGAGGCAGTCGCCGGACGTGATCGTGGTGGGCGAGATGCGGGACCTGGAGACGATATCGGCGGCGCTCACGGCGGCGGAGACGGGGCACCTCGTGCTCGCCACCCTGCACACGAGGAACGGCCCCCAGACGGTGGACCGGATAGTGGATTCCTTCCCGGCGCACCAGCAGAACCAGGTGAGGGAGCAGCTCGCCAACTCACTGATAGGGGTGCTGAGCCAGAGGCTGTTCCCGCGGGCGGACGGGGACGGGCGCGCGCTCGCCACCGAGCTTCTGCTGAACAACTACGCCGTGGCGAACCTGATAAGGGAGAGGAAGGTCCACCAGTTGCCGGGCGTGATGGAGACGGGCCGGAAGGCGGGGATGCACACCTTCGAGATGAGCATAAAGGCACTATTGCTCAGGAAACTCGTCAAAAAGGAAGACGTGGAGGGATTCATGACGAAGTCCCCCCTCAACGCACACGGGACGGGAAGGTTCTGATGGAGGCGTTGCTGTTCGCCCTGTACGGGCTGTTCCTGCTCTACGGGCCGATAAGGCTGCTCCGGGACGGGGGGAGCCGGCTGCTGAGCATCCGGGTCGCGCCGTTCCTTCTGCTGGCGGTGCCCGTCTTCCCGCTGCTGCCGAGGCTGTACAGGCTGGCGGCTCCCGCCGGGCGGTGGCCGGGAGGGGTGGCGCTCGAGACGGCCGCCCCCTTCTGGTGGGCGGTGGGGGCGGCGTGCTGCGGGCTGTTCTGCGCGTGCGCCGTGTTCCAGTTCCTGTCCGGCCGCGGGGAGGCCCGGAGGGACAAGTGGGCGATAATCGAATCGCGCGCGCAGGCCGCGATGTCGGCGGGGAACTACCGGGCCGCGCTCTCGCAGTACGAGGACGCGCTGAGGACGGACCCCAGCAACCACGCGGGCCACTACCGTTTCGCCAGGCTGCTGAGGCGGCTGGGTTACCTCAAGAGGGCTCGGGGGCACTACCTTCTGGCCGTGGAGCACGCCCCGCCGGAGGAGCGGGAGACGCTCGCCCGCGCCGCCTACGAGGAGCTCTCCGCCACCCAGGAAGGGCTGAGGGAGGCGGACGCCTTCCTGATGGAATGCAGGCGGAAGGGCCTCGCGGATAAGGTCGGTGAATGACGGTTCCGGCCAAGCGGGTATAATGCGGCCATGAGACCGGGGACGGAGTGCGCGCTTCTGAAGGCGGTGCTGTGGGCGCTGGGCGTCCTTCCCGCGCCGGTGTCCGTGCTCGCGGGCAAGGGCCTGGCGCTGGCGTGGTATCTGCTCGACGGGAAGCACCGGCGCAAGATACTCGCGGACGTGGAGCGCACGCCGCTGGCCTCGCTGCCGCCCCGGGAGAAGAAGAGGATGGTGCGCCGCATGTACCTCCACTACGGGGTGATGCTGGCGGAGCTCGCCAAGTTCCGGAAGTGGCCCGCGGAGAGGGTGAAGGCGTGCATAGACTTCGCGGAGGGCGAAAAACTCCGGGAGGCGGCGCAGGAGGGCAACGTGTTGGTCGTGTCGGCGCACTTCGGCAACTGGGAGCTCACCGGCATGTGCCTGCCCCTGTACGGGGTGAAGGTGGCCTCGGTGGCGCGCCCGCTGAAGAACCCTTGCCTGGACGACCTTCTGAACTCCATCCGGACGCGCTTCGGCCAGAAGACCATGAAGAAGTTCAACGTGATGCGCGAGATAATAAAGAGCATGAGAGAGGGCTACTCCATCGGGGTGCTCATAGACCAGGACGCCGAGCGCGACTGCGTGTACGTGCCGTTCCTGGGCGAGACGGCGGCGACGCTCACCGTCCCGGCAAAGCTGGCGGTGAAGTACGGCATGCCGGTCTTCTGCGTGGTGTCCTACCGGGAGAGGCCCTTCCGGCACCGCTACCGCATACTCGGCCCGATCGAGTGCCCGCGCGAGGAGGCTGACGCCGTGGAAAAGGCGTGCCGGGCGTTCAACGACGCCATATCGCGGGCGATACTGGAGCATCCCGAGCAGTGGATGTGGCTCCACCACCGCTGGCGCGGGGCGGACAAGAAGGGGCTCACGAGGGCCGCGGCGGCGGAGGGGAAGGTGAGCGGATGATGCCCCGCCTGCACCGCTACGTGGCGTCGGAGGCGCTGAGGGGGACGGCCGCCGCGCTGGCCGCCGTCATGATGCTGGTGGTGCTGGGGATAGTCTATTCCTACTGGCACAAGGGCTACTCGGCGGTGCTGGGGGAGGTGTGCCTCTACTCGCTGCCGCAGGCGTTCGGCTACGCGCTGCCGGTGGCCTACTTCGCGGGGGTGCTTCTGGCGGTGAGCCGGATAGCGGCGAGCTCGGAGCTCACGGTGATAAGGGCCGGGGGGCTGTCGCTGGTGCACCTGTACGCGCCTCTGCTCGCTGCGGGGGCGGTGCTCGCCTGCCTGCTGGCGGTGGTGTGGGACCGCGCGGTGCCGTGGGGGGAGAAGCGGATAGAGAGAGTGACGCACGAGGCGGCCTTCGATATGCTCCGCAGCCTCGACCCGAACCGGCGGGGCAGGCTGGTGCTGGACGACATGACCATAAACTTCCTTCCGGCCTCGCCGGACGGCAAGCGGCCGGTGGAGATGGTGCGCGAGAGCGAGGGCGGGAGGCGCTTCGTCCACGCCGACCATTCCATGATGGAGGACGCGCCGGACGGGGGAATATCGGTGAAACTCGTGCACGGCTTCGTCATAGACGAGGGGAGCGGCGACTACCCGCGGACGAACTTCGACACGCTCACCTTCAC
>QNBY01000270.1 GCA_003644275.1 Planctomycetota bacterium | reverse complement strand
TCTCTATTTCCTCGTGGATGGTGGTGGTGGAGGCGAAGACGACGATGAGGAGCCCGACGAGGAGGATGGTGGAGGTGCCGATGTCCTTGAACATGCTGACTTCTTCGCCGAGGGCGAAGAGGGTCATGTAGCGCCCGAGCAGGAGCGCGGCCGCACCGAGGACGAGTACGAGGAGGAAGGCCGGCTGCCTGACTATCTCCCGGGTGGTGTTGGTCGCGATGACGAGGACGTTTCTCACCTGTGGAACCTCACGTCGAAGGGGCCTAGTCCCTGTTCATGTTCCGATTCATTATACTCGCAGCGGGAGACGTATCCAGCGAAAGCCCTCTTCAGGTCCGCGAGGAGGCCGCGGACCTGGTCGGGCTCTCCCTCCGCCACGAGGCGGACGGTTCCGTCGGGCATGTTCATGACCCAGCCGCGCACGCCGCGGCGGGCGGCGAACTTGCAGGCCGTCCACCTGAATCCGACGCCCTGGACCCTTCCGTGGAAGACCGCTTCGAGCCTCATGTTCACCTTGAAATCAAAACTTGCCCTTTCGTGTCCGGCGCTATAATGTTCCACGTGGAACAACCGGAGGCCGAATGACGCGCCTTGTATCCATAGCGAACCAGAAGGGCGGCGTGGGGAAGACCACCACGGCCGTGAATCTATCCGCCGGTCTGGCCCTGAGCGGCCGCCGCGTGCTGCTCGTAGATCTCGATCCCCAGGGCAACGCCTCCACCGGCCTGGGGCTTCCCAAGGCCGCCGCCGAATACAGCGCCTCGACGCTCTTCACCTTTCCGGAGGCCGCGGCCAACCTGCCCGTGGAGACGCACGTCGAGAATCTCTACGTCATAGAGGGCTCGCTGTCGTTGCTGGACATGGAATCGCAACTCGCCGACGAGCCCGACAAGCACCTGAGGCTCCGGCAGGCCTGCTCGGTACTGGCCGAACTATTCTCCGTGGTTGTCATCGATTGTCCACCCTCGCTCGGGCTGCTCACCATGAACGCTCTCAACGCGAGCGATTACTTGCTGATTCCCATACAGTGCGAGTATTTCTCGATGGAGGGGCTCACGCAGATACTGAAGGTGACGAAGGAGATACGGGCCGCCACCAACCCTTCGCTGGAGCTCGGGGGCATCCTGTTCACCATGTACCAGCCGGAGGTGAAGCTCGCGCAGGAGGTGAAGGACGAGGTGATGCGCCATTTCAGGCGGGAGGTGTTCTCCACGGTGATAGCCCGCGACGTGGCGCTGAGCGAGGCCCAGAGTTTCGCGAAGACCATATTCGAATACGCTCCCCGTTCGGTGGGCGCCAGGAACTACGTCGAACTCACCAAGGAGGTCATCAGGCAATGGTCCACAAACGTTTAGGCCGCGGCTTCGATTCCCTCGTGAACAACACGGCGAACCAGTCGGTGAGGAGCCGCAGGCTCTCGCTCACCATCGAGATACCGCTCGACCGCATAAGGCCGAATCCCTACCAGCCCAGGCGCAGTTTCGACGAGGAGTCCGTCCGCGAGCTGGCCGACAGCATAAAGCAGGACGGGGTGCTTTCCCCCGTGATGGTGCGCAGGGAGGGCGACCACTACGTGCTCGTGGCCGGGGAGCGGCGGTTGAGGGCGGCGAAGATGGCGGGCCTGGAGCGCATACCCGCCATAGTGCGGGACGTGGACGACCGCGAGATGCTCGAGCTGTCCATAATCGAGAACATACAGCGCGAGGACCTGAACCCGCTCGACAAGGCGCTCGCCTACCGGGAGCTGATGGACCGCTTCTCGCTCACGCAGGAGCAGGTGGCCGAGCGTATAGGGCAGAAGCGCGCCACCGTGGCGAACTTCCTGCGGCTCTTGAACCTTCCCGATCCCGTGAAGGAGGCGCTGCGGGAGGGGCGGATAAGCATGGGGCACGCCCGGGCCATCCTCGCCTGCGAGGAACCCGAGCGGCAGGTGGAGTTGTGCAACCGCACCATAGCGGCCGGGCTGTCGGTGAGGGAAGTTGAGAGGCTCGCGGCCAGACCGGCCGCCGCGCCGCGCGAACGGCGGAGGAAGGCCGCGCCCGATCCGCAGATAGCGGAGGTGGAGGACTACCTGAGGCGGTTCTTCGGCACGCGCGTAACGGTGAACCACAGGGGGAAACGCGGAAAGATAGTGATAGAGTACTTCAGCGTGGCGGACCTGAACAGGATACTGTCGCTTCTGGAGGACAAGCGGGGGATGTGAGGCTCACCCGGCCGCGAGTTCGCCGAGCCAGGCGTCCACGTAATCTTCGTACATATAATCTCTTGTGTGTATTTTATATTTTTTGAAACATTCCGCGGCCTCGGCGGCTAGGTCGGCGAGGTTGTCGGGGTCGGCTGTGGGGTTCGCCTTTTCCTCCACCCATTCCTCGCGGTAGCGGCAACCGAGGTGGTACCACGAGAGCGCGTCGGTGGGGTCTATCTCCAGGGCGCGCTTGAGGTAGCGCTCGGCGTCGGCGTAACGGCGCATTCTCACGAGAGTTGCGCCGAGGTTGGCCAGGACTTCCACGTCCTGGTCGGATATCTGGTGGGCCTTTTTGAAGATGGCGAGCGCCTCGGCGAAGCGGCCGGACTTTCGGAGGGTTACGCCGAAGTTGTTGAGGAGCCTCACGTCGCGCGGGGCGATCTTGAGCGCCCTTTCGAACAGCTCGATGGCGCGGACGAAGTCGCCCGCGAAGGTCTCGAGGAGGGCGAGGTGGTTGAGCGTCTCGATATTGCGGGGCTTCCGCTTGAGGACGTAGTCGAACACCTTGCGGGCCTCGTCCAGCTCGCCGGAGACGAGGAGGGCGTAGCCGTAGTTGCCCGCTATGTCCACATTCTCGGGGTCGAGGCGGTAGGCGCGTTCGAGCAGGTCGAGCGCCTGGTCCGGTCTGTCCTCGGTTATGTAGATGCAGGCGAGGTTGTTGAGTATTCCGGGGTGATCGGGGAAGGCGGAGAGGCCCTCGGCGAGGATCTCCCGCGCCTGGTCGTTCTCGCCTTTTCGTATGAACTCCGCCGCCTGTTCGAGGATCTTTTCCGGAATCATGGTCAACTCCCGTGCAGAGGGATTATAGGGGGACGAGAGC
>QNBY01000269.1 GCA_003644275.1 Planctomycetota bacterium | reverse complement strand
TTCAGGCCGAGGTTCACCGCGCGTTCGGAAAGCTCGTTGCCGCCCTTCTTCTTCACGCGCTTTTTCCTGCCGCCGCCGCGCCTGTGGCCGTAAGCGCCGCGCGGATCGCCCGCGCCGAGACCGAGCGCTCCGAGGGTGTCGTTGGAGAAGGGCTGGTCGGAGGGAGCCTCGGGGTCGCCCTCGACCTCTTCTTCCTCCTCCTCCTCGACTATCTCCTCTTCCTCGATCTCGGTCTCCTCCTCGACGACCTCCTCCTCCTCGGGCTGCTCCGTCTCCTCCTCCACGGTGGGGGTGGGAGTGGGAGTCTGTTCGAGCTGGGAACTGAGGTCGATCGCGGTGCTGGTCTCCACGCCGCCGAGGGTGAACAGCGCGAGCGCGCTCAGCGCCACGACGTGAATGAGGAAGGAAGCCACGAGCCACGGAGCGCTCTCGATGACCGCCTTCATGAAGGCGGAAAAGCCGCTCTCGCGGTTCATGAACTCATCAGCTATCGATGGTTGGGGGCCGTAATAGTCTTCCATTTCCTTCTTCCTCCTTGCTTGCGGGACCGTGTTTCTTCGCCCGTCTCACAAGTATTATCGCCGGAGTTGCGAAAGGTTCACTTTTTTTCGACGAAAGCATAGCATCCGGCCTGTCTCCCGGCCGGGAGAAGAAAGGACCTATTCCTCTTTCGGTGTCGGCGAAGGGGAGGGCGAGGGAGCGGGCGGGGCGGCCTCCTTGGGCGGGCATCCCATCCGTCCGGCCTGGAGCTCGTCATAGAGCTTCTTGGCTTGAAGACTCACCGGAAACTCGGGCGAACCCAGGTCGAAACTGCGGAACAGGCAATCGAGCGCGCGGTCCTTCTGCCCCACGGCGAGCTTCCGCCCGCCCACGGTATAATAGGCCACGGAGGCGAATGCGGCGTCGTCTATGTCCGCTATCACGGCGTCTATCAGGTCTTTCTCCCCGCGCTCGTCTAGCAGGTAGCCCACCAATACCCCCCATTTGGAATCGTAGTTTTCCTTCCCCACCGCCGCGGCGATGTCCTTGCCCGCCGAGGCTATCGTCTTCCGGGCGTCCCGCTCGCGGCCGGACAGCAGCAGGGCGCAACAGAGGTGAACGACGTAGCGGGGACGAAACGGGCCCGGAGCGGCGGCGGCGGTGCGAAGGTCCGCCACCGCGGCGGAGAACTTCCGCATGAGGATGCGCACGAGCCCCCTCTTGAGAAACGCATGGGGATTGTCCCTCCATGCGTCCTTCTCCATGCCGGAGGTGTAATCCCGCTCCGCTTGGTCGTAGTTCCCCATGAGTTTGTGCGCGTCGCCGCGGAGGTAGAAAGCGTCGCAGAGCGAGGGCAGCGCCTTTATGACGGCGTCGCAGTCGGCTATGGCCGCTTTCGCCATGCCGAGCCTGAGCTCGGCTCTCGCCCTCTTGAGGCGGGAGTCGGCCCCTCCCCCCCATTTGACCGCCTCCCCGTAGGCCGTCAGCGCGCCCTGGTAGTCGCCCTTGTCGAAACAGATGTCGCCCTTGAGCTCCCAGGCCGGGATGTAGGCGGGATTCACTTTCAGCGCGGCGTCCAGGTCCACGAACGCCCCCTTCACCTCCCCCAGCTTGCGCCTCGCCACGGCCCGCCAGTAGTACGCCCTGAAGTTCCGGGGGTCCTTCTTCACGAGGGTGGTGAAGTCGTCCATCGCCCCGACGAACTCGTCGAGATTCAGCCGGCAAATGCCCCTTTTGAGCCGGGCGTCGTCCATGGAGGGGTCGAGCGAGATGGCGTTGGAGAACTCGTCGGCGGCCTTGCGGTAGTCTCCCTGTTCGAAGAATCGGCAGCCGCGCAGGTAGAAGTCCCTGGCCGTGCCGGGTATGACTTCCTCGGCGTGGAGCGCGGAAAGGAAGTACAACGTCGCCGGAAGAAGGAACAGCAGCAGCCGCGCGCGCCCGGCACGAGGGAAGGAACTCATGAGGAAACCTCCGTTGAAGGGTTCATTTCTTGAAGCCGAGATCTATGAATGGATAGAACCACTTTTCCACCACCAGGGCCTGCACGACGGGTAGGTCCTCGGCCCTGTGGGCGTAGCCCGTCACCCTCACCAGTTGGCCCTCTTTCACCTTCACGAGCTTCGTCTCTATGAGGGCGTAGAAACGGTAGTCCTCCCCCGCCGGCTTGCCGTACCTGTAGCCCTGTATCAGGAGAAGAGAATAGTTGCGGGAGTATTCCTCAATCTCCATCAGCTTGCCGCACATTATGAACATGCCTTCGGGCGGGAGCCGCTCCTCCTCGAGATACCGGTACTGCTCCACGAAGTTCTTCCACCTGTCGCCCTCTATCTTGTACATCATGAAGACGAGAAAGGCGAAGATGAGCCCCAGTATCAAGATGAGGCCGATTATGGCGTGGAATACTTTCACGGCACCCCCACGATCCGGTTCCTGCAGGGTAACATTATAAGGAGGAAGAGAGGCGCGGTCAATAAAACCGGAGGACGAAAGATGCGCGTGCCGTTCACGATTCTGATGTTCTGCGTCCTGCTCGCGAGCGCCGGAGAAGCGGGGGCGGGCGGCGGGCTCTGGAACGTCTGGCCCGCCTCGCGGTGGGAGAGCTCCGTCCTCCTCCGCCCGCTCGGCGGTTCTTCGACCTCGCGCGGGGACTCCCTCGCCGCCGCGGCGTCCGCGCCGGCCTGGGCCGAGGCGATCGCCGGTAAGCTGCAGCGGAGGGTGAGCTTGGACCTGAAAAGCGCCTCCCTCGACGAGGCCTGCCGCCTGCTGTCCGACGCGCTCGACGTCACGGTGGTGGTGTCGCCCCGGGCGCTCGAGAGCGCCCGCCCCTTCGACCTGCGGGTCAGGGCCATGCGCGCGGAGCTGGCGCTCAACTGGATCTGCAGGCTGGCGGGGGCCGATTGGGTGCTGAAGGACGAGGCGGTGTTCGTCCGCCCCCGTTCGGAAGCGCCCGGCCGGAAGAAAAGCGTCTCCGAGATCGTCAACGAGATATTGGAGAAGGAAAGTTACAGCCCCCCCGACTTCCCGGCTCCCGAGGTCCCCTTCGAGAGGTGAAGCGCCCCCATTCCCTCTGAAACCGGCCTGCGTTGCG
>QNBY01000268.1 GCA_003644275.1 Planctomycetota bacterium | reverse complement strand
TGTACGCGGGGATGATGGCCGCGCCGGACTGGGAGCCGCCCGCGGCGGCCCTCACGGCGAGCGGAGGGCACACCTTCCTCTGCCTGGTGAGGGGGCCGCTGGACATGCGCTTCCTCGGCAGGACGATAGACGACGCGGGAGGCGAGGCCTTCGACAAGGGAGCGAACATACTGGGGCTGCGCGGCGGCGGCCCGGCGCTGGACAGGCTGGCGCGCGAGGGGAACCCGCGGGCGTTCCGTTTCCCGCGTCCGATGAAGGACGAGGGATACGACTTTTCCTTCTCGGGCCTGAAGACGGCGTTGCTGTACAAGGTGTACGGGCCGGGCTCGCGGATGCCCGCGGGCGGTTCGCCCCCGCCCGACGCGCCGCTCGCCGACCTCGCGGCTTCCTATCAGGAGGCCATCTGCGACGTGTTCGTGCTGAAGACCATGCGGGCGGCGGAGGAGTTCGGGGCGCGCACGGTCTTCGTGACGGGGGGCGTGGCGGCGAACTCCCGCCTGCGCGAGAAGACGGCGGCGCGATGCGCCGAGGCCGGCGTGAGGGCGGTGTTTCCCCCGTTGTCCCTCTGCACGGACAACGCCGCCATGATAGCCGGGCTCGCCATGCACCACTACCTCGCTGGCGACTTCGCCCCCCTCGACGTACAGGCCGACGCGCGTGGAGAGGATGAGAGATGAAGAAGGTGGAATCCGTGTTGCGGGACCTTCTGGCCGGTAGCATCTCCCTCGCCGAGGCCGCCGACGAGCTGAAGGGCTTCGCGGAGATGGCGGCGGGAGTGAAGTTCGACACCGCCCGCCCGGCGCGAACCGGCCTGAGAGAGGTGATCTACGCGCCCGGCAAGAGCCCGGAGATGCTTCGCGACACGGTCGCCGCGCTCATCGAGAGGAACGAGCCCGTGCTCGTCACGCGCCTCGACGAAGACGCCGGAAAGGCGCTGGCGGCCGATCTTCCGGTGGAATACGACGCCGCGGGGCGCTGCCTCTTCACGCTCCCCGACGAGAAGGACCTCCGGGGGAAGGTCGTGGTCGTGGGCGCGGGAGCGGCGGACCTGCCCGCGATGCGCGAGTGTCTGCACGCCTGTCGCTTCTTCGGGGCGGGGGCTTCGCTCGTGGCGGATGTCGGGGTGAGCGGAATACACAGGCTCTTCGCGGTGCTGGACGAGCTCGAGGCCGCCGACGCCGTGGTGGTGGCCGCGGGGATGGAAGGGGCGCTTCCGTCGGTGGTGAACTCCCTCGTGCGGCCGCCGGTCATCGGACTGCCGGTGTCGTCGGGCTACGGCGTGGCGAAAGGCGGATACGCCGCCCTGCTCGCCATGCTGGCTTCCTGCTCGCCCGGCATCACCGTGGTGAACATAGACAACGGCGTGGGGGCGGCCGCGGCCGCGGCCAAGATCGTCTTCGCCCGCAGGAGAGAAGGGGAGGAACAGGAATGAGCGCACTGAAACGCCTTCCCCCGCGTCCCGCCGACGCCCACAAGGGAACGATGGGGCGGGTGCTCGTCATCGCGGGAAGCCGGAGCTATCAGGGAGCGGGGGCGCTGTGCGCGGCCGCCGCTCTGCGGGGCGGCGCCGGGCTGGTGCATTTCGCCTTTCCCGCCTCACTCTACGACTGCTACGCGGCGAGGCTGTGGGAGGCCATACTCCACCCCATGCCGGAGACCGCGTCGGGCTCGCTCGCCCGCGAGGCGTCGGCGGAGCTGATGGAGCTCGCGGCGGGGATGGACTCGGCGGCGGTGGGACCCGGTTTCTCGCTCGATCCCTCCACCGTGGAGCTCGCGGCGGAGCTGTACGCCTCCCTGCCCCTGAAGGCCGTGTTCGACGCCGACGGCCTGAACGCGCTAGCCAGGCTGAAGGTCTCCCTCTCCGAGCACGCCGGTCCCCGTGTGCTCACCCCTCACCCGGGGGAGCTCAGGAGGCTCGCGGGAGAGGGGGGAGAGGACGAAGCGAGGGAGCTCGCCGCCTCGGCGGGCGTCATCATCGTTTACAAGACGCATCGCCCGCTGGTGACGGACGGCGGGCGTGAGGTGAGGGTGGAGTCCGGAACGCCCGCGCTCGCCACGGGCGGGACCGGCGACGTGCTCACCGGCCTGGCGGCGGCCCTGCTGAACAGGCTTCCCGATCCGCTGGACGCCGCGGCGCTCGCCGCCCATCTGCACGGCAGGGCGGGGGCGCTGGCCGGGGAAGCGCTCACGGAGGAATGCGTGACGGCCTCCGACCTGCTGGACTACCTTCCCGCGGCATTCATGGAGATGTCGGACCGCGAGAGATGAAAAAGGGAGACGACGAGCTTCTCCAGCGTTTTCTCGCCCGAGGCGACGACGGGGCCTTCGAGGAGCTCGTGGTCCGGTATCAGAACGGCCTTCTGGGGTTCTTCATGAGGTTGTGCCGCAACCGCGACCTCGCCGAGGATCTGGCGCAAGAGACCTTCGTGAAGACCTACATAGCGCTGAAGCGAAGCAAGCGGGGGGCGAAGTTCGCGCCGTTGCTCTACCGGATAGCCAAGGCGGCGTGGTACTCGGAGTTGCGGAAGAGATACCGGCAACCGAAAGTCCACGGCGGCGTCAGCGCTTACAAGGAAGTGATCCCGTCCGGAGCGCCGGATCCGGCGGAGGACCGCGAGGAGAAGGACTTCTCCAAGGCGTTGCGCGAGGCGATGGACGAACTGCCGCCCGATTCGCGGCTGGTGATAGAGATGGCCTATTATCTGGACATGTCCTACAAGGAGATAGCGGAAGCGCTCGAGATACCCATAGGCACCGTCAAGAGCAGGCTGAGCAACGCCGTTCGCAAGCTGAGGGGCATCATGGCCAAGAGAGGTCCGAAGAGTTGAACAAGCCGTTTTACGCGCTCGACAAAAGGGAGCTCGCGAAGCTGCTCCAGGAATGGGGCGAGCCCGGCTTCCGCCTCGAACAGGTGCTCGAACAGGCCTACACCCTCCGCAGGCACGGGTTCTCGGAGGCCCACAACCTTCCCAAGGCCCTGCGGGCGAAACTGGAGGAGAGCCACCCCCTGCGGACGGGAAGGATAGCGTCCAAGGCGGTGTCGCGCGACGGCGAGACCGTGAAATTCCTG
>QNBY01000267.1 GCA_003644275.1 Planctomycetota bacterium | reverse complement strand
TAGCTTACAAGTCCTTATCCCCTCTGTCAAGAGAAATCCGATGTGTGCGGGACACCGTATCCCCAACCGAACGAGACGCCTGCTTGGGGCGAAAGCGAACGTGAAGCGAAGAAGAGACTCGAGGCAAGCAGACAAGCACACACAAAAAAACCGCCCGAACGGGCAGATGAAGGGCGAAAAATCTGGCTCCCCAGCCTGGACTTGAACCAGGAACCTAGCGGTTAACAGCCGCTTGCTCTGCCAATTGAGCTACTGGGGAGCAGTCGCAACAAACTCTCTATGATGCGCCGGCTCGCGCCGGGGAATGAGCTGGCACCCCCAAGGGGATTTGAACCCCTGTCTGGAGAATGAGAGTCTCCTGTCCTAGACCGGGCTAGACGATGGGGGCGCGTTGTCAACGATCCGAAAAACTGGCTGGGGGAAGAGGACTCGAACCTCTATAGCCTGATCCAGAGTCAGGAGTGTTACCGATTACACCATCCCCCAGCTTTTCAAAGACCGCCCACAATATACTCCGCGCTCGGGTCCTGTCAACTTTTTCGCGCGCGGTTTCGGCGGGAGGGCAGGGGGAATCACGCCGGGCCCGCGTCCACCTCTCCCGACGCGTCGGGGCGGTAGTCCGGCTGCTTGGCCTTCTCCAGCTCCGCCAGATAGGCGTCCACCACGGCCTTCTGGATGTACTCCCGCGCGCGGCTGTTGATTGGATGCGCTATGTCCGCGTGGAGCCTCGCACGCCCGCGCTCGTCCTGCGGTATCCGCCGTTCCGGCAGTTTCGTGCCGCATTCGTTGCAGTAGTTCGCCCTCAGGTGGTTCTTCGTCCTGCAGCGTGGGCAGTGGTCGGTCAGCTTGCGGCTCGGCATCGCGACGAAGTAGCCCTGGTTGCCGTGGATCACCTTCAGGTCACGGACGACGAACTCGTTGTCGAACGTCACCGAGGCGAACGCCAGGAGCTTGTCCGTCTGGCCCTCGACGAGCTTGATCTTGACCTCGCTGATCTTCATCGCTACTCCTTTCGAACGGCTCTACGCTGGTGACCAGGCGGAAACGACGTGCGTCCTGAACCTCGTTGCCGCCGGAATCCTCTCTTCTATCTCGCGCGCCTCTTCCTCGTCCCGGACGGGAAGGAAGAATGCGCTCCCCGAGCCCGTCAGCGTCCAGTTGCCGCCCGGAAGCGCGGAGCGGTACTCCGCAAGCCTCGGCTCGGCCCGCACCGCCGCCTCCCAAAGCCCGTTGTGGAAGGGCGCCTCGCCCCATTCGAGCCACCGCCTCAAAAACTCGTCCGCGCCGCCGTAAGGGGAGGGGATGCGCGTCCCCTCCGACCACGCCGCGTACACCGCCGCCGTGGACACCGAGAACGGAGGCACCGCGATGACGAACCGCGCCCCCTCGAAGCCGCCCGCCGCGCAGGGCGAGACGCGCTCGCCGCGACCCCGGCAGACCGCGGGCCTGCGGTAGAGGAAGAACGGTACGTCCGAACCCACCAGAGCCGCGACGGAGGCGAGCCGCTCCAGGTCGTCCACGCCCGTCAGATCGGCCAGCGCCAGCAGCGCGGCGGCCGCGTCGCTGCTCCCGCCGCCGAGCCCCCCGCCGGCCGGTATCCGCTTGCGGAGCGTCACCTCCACGTCGCCGCGGAAGGAAAACTCGCTTCTGAACAGCTTCACGGCGTACCACACGAGGTTGCGCTCTGGCGGAACGTCGAGGGGCTCGCCCTCCACGCGCAGCGCCGTCCTCTCGTCCCGGCCGCCGGTGAGGCTCACGATGAGCTCGTCCGCGAGCGAGACGGGCAGCATCACCGTCTCTATCTCGTGGTAGCCGTCGTCCCGCTTGCCGAGCACGTCGAAGTACAGGTTCACTTTGGCGGGCGCTTCCACCGTGACGGAGCTCATTCGTCCACCTCGTCGTACCAGACGAAGGACCTCTTGCGGCCCGAGAGCCAGGAATATCCCCAGCGGACGCGATAGCCGCGCGCGTCCACGTGCACCGCCGCGCCCGCGGAGGCCGCACCGGGATACTCGTAAACGCCTATGCCCCCCCGCACGGGGAAGCCGCGCTCGATGTCCTCGAACACCTTTGCTATGAGCAGGGCGTCGCGGCGGTCCACCCGCCCGTCGCCGTTCAGGTCGTCCATGCGGCCGTCGCCGTCCGCGTCTATTATCATGTCGCAGGCGTCGCCGTACATGTGCCGGCTGTGCCGCGAGCCCCCCTCCCTGCGGTTGTGGGTGGGAGTCCGATACCAGGATATGTAGCTCCAGCGCGGCAGGCCGGGATGCAGCCGGGAGAACCTGCGCCACCCCTCGGTCACGAGCCTTATCAGGCCGTAGTCCACCGGCGCGAACGACACGTGCCGCCTCCCGTCCGAGGAAGGGCATACGAGGTCGCCCACACGCACGGCGGGCGAGAGAGAGAGGCCGAGGACGGAGGGCTCCAGCCGCACGAACCGGCGCGGCGGCACGTAGAGCGAGCGGTGACGCCTCACCTTCTCCGGGCCGCGGGCGGGATCGGGCGGCGCGCCGATGCGGACGCCGTCCACCCTGCCGTCGGCCGAATCGTCCTCGAACGGCACGAGGCAGACGAGCCTCATCGCGGGAAGGCCGGGATGGGAATAGATGACGGGATGCGCCCCGCTGCGGCGGGGGACGGTGAAGGAAAACGCGCCGCCCTTCCTCGGGCGGGCCGCGCCCAGCGAGAACGAGCCTCCCTCCAGCACGGCGCCCGAGCGGCCGTCTATCGCCGTGATGCGCGCCTCGGCGCCGGGCATGGGCACGAAGGCGTAGCCGGGCGGAAGCGCGATGCTCATGCGGGCGGCCGGTTGGGCCGCCTCGAAGTCCACCCTGAAACGTATGTCGGACGGAGCGGGAGCGGGCATGGCGGGCTCCACCCCGCGAAAAGCAGACAATCCCCCCCTCCACGCCATCACGCCCGCGAAGAGCGCGAGACACGTGGCGAAGACGAATCGGGTTCGTTTTTTGTACGACATCCCGGGTGCTCCAGCTTGAGTCTCTAAATTCTACACCGAACGGAGGCGTATTTCAAGCCCTTTTTTCCGCCTCCGAACCCCTCTCCCTCAGTA
>QNBY01000266.1 GCA_003644275.1 Planctomycetota bacterium | reverse complement strand
CTTGATGAGGCTGAGGGGATGGTACTGCGAGGCGATGTTCTCGTAGACCTTGATGGCGGCCTTGACGCTTCTGACGTCCTTGTTCATGCGGCCCCTTTCCTCGAGGCACTTGCCCAGGCCGAAGCGGGCCTCCATCTTCAGGTCCTTGTAGGTGAGGCGGGGCTCGATGCTCTTGAAGGGGCGCTCGGCGGCTTTGAAGTCGCGCTTGAAGAGATAGATGTTGCCGAGCATTATCTGGGCTTTCTCCACCCAGCAGACCATGAAGTCGCGCCTGCGGTTGGTGATTTCCTTGAGGAGCTTCTGGGCGGTGGCGAAGTCGCCCTTGGCGATGTATATCTCGGCCATGCTCACGTTGACCTGGGGATAGAAGGGGTTCTTGGGGTACTTCTCGTTCAGTTCCTTGTAGTACTCGAGGGCGGTCTTGGCGTCGCCGAGGAACTGGTAAATCTGGCCGAGCCTGAAGCGGGCGTACCACTGGACCCATTCCTTGCGGCCCTTTTCGAGGGCTTTCTTGAACTCGGGTATGGCGGCGCGGTACTCGCCGTCTTCGAAGCGCTTCTCGGCGGCGGTGTAGTAGAGGTCGTTGTTGTAGAGGACGAAGATGATGTCGTTCCTCGACTGGCGTCCCAGCCCCTCGTAGGTGATGGAGGAGTAGTCCTCGGTGATGATCCTCTCGCGGCTGGTCTCCCAGACTTTCTTGCCGTCGCGGGTCCACCTGTAGACCTCGGTCTCCGCGGCGGAAGCCGGCGCGAGGGAGGAGAGGAGGGCGAGGAGGAGCGCCGAGGCGAGGAGGGTTATGTTGAGGGCGGTCTTCATCTTCCACCTCACTTATTTAAGGGTGTTGAGGATGGCGGTGATGCGGGTGCGGAGCTTCTCCATTTCCTCGGTGTATGCATCGGGATAACTGCCCTTGATGAAGTTGAGCTGGCCGATGGCCTTTTCGAGGAGGTCCTTTTTCTCCGCGGGTTTGTCCACGGCCTGAGCGTGCTCGAAGTGGGTGAGGGCAACGAGGTAACGGTACTTGCACTGCTCGGCGCCCTTCCTGTTGTTGACGATGAGCTCGCCGTAGAGGCCGAGGGCGTCCTCCCACCTTCCGACGCGGCGGAACGCGAGGGCGGCCTGCATCTTGTACTCGTCGTCGGCCTTGTAGTACTTCACGAGGTAGTCGAGCACCTGGGAGGCGGTCTCGTAGTCGCCCTGGTCCATGAGGGGTTTCCAGAGGCGCTTGTAGACGAGGTGGCGGAGGTAGTAGTAGTTCACCTGCTTCTTCAGTTCGGAGACGGTGGCGACGGTGGTTCCGTCCTCGTCCTTGATGGCGGCGCGCCAGAAATCGGTCTTCTTGTCGGGGTCGAGTTTCTCGAGATCGTCGAACGTCTTCTTGGCCTTGTAGTAGTTGACGGGGATTACGACGCGCTTGCCCTTGACGCGCAGCTTGGCGCCGAGGAAGACGTTGACGAAGTCCTTGTAGAGCTTGCGCATCTGGTCGGTCTTCTTCTTGTCGCCGGGGAAGTAGATGGCCTTGATGACGTCCTCGGCGAGGAGCTGCTTTCGGGTGAAGGTCTTCATTTTGTCGGCGAGGAGGGAGAGGATGTCCTTGCCGATTCGGACGTAGATGTCCGGCGTCTTCTCGTACTTGCGCATCTCGGCGTAGAGCTTGACGGGGTCGCGGGTCTTTATGACCTGCCACTTGGTGGACTCGGCGGCGAAGTACTTCTGCTTCTCGGCGTCGCCCGCCTTCTCGAAGGCCTTGGCGAGGGAGAGGGCGATGTCCACGAATCGGGCTCCCACCTCACGGCTGACGTTGTAGGTCCTGTTGGCGGGCACCTCGGTGGGGTTGTCGCCGAGGATGAGCTTCTTGAGGGCGGTGTAGAGGGCCTCGGCCTTCTGGATGTCGCCTTTCTTTATGGCGGCCTCGATGGCGTACTTGTTGAGGGAGATGGCGTGGTCCGTGTAGTCGGGGGAGTCCTTGAAGACGGGGGTGTAGAGCTGCATCCACTTTTCGGCGAGGGCGATGAGCTCGTCGTCGTTGCCGAGGGCGTCGTATATCTGGGCGAGGAGCATGAAGCAGAGGGAGCGCTTGCGTTCCCAGGAGCGCTTCTTCTTGGCGTCCTCGGGGCCCCACTTGCGCTTCATGTCGATGACGGCCTTGAGGGAGTCCACGGCCTGGACCTGGTACTTTTCCTTGGCGGCCTGGTCGCCCTTCTCCTCGGCGTCCTTGGAGAGCTTGTAGTAGCAGAAGCAGATGTTGTACTGGGCGTCGCCGTACTTGTCGGAGTCGGGGGCGACCTTTTTGTAGGCGGCGATGGCCTGCTCGTAGTCGCCGAACATCTGCTTGATCTGGCCGAGTTCGAAGAGGACGCGCTGGCGGGCGGATTCGTCCACCTTCTCTATGTTGTCGAGGGCGATCATGTAGAGCTTTCCGATGGAGTCGCTGAGGACGCCCTCGCGCTTCTGGGCGAAGAAGAGCTTGCGGGCGAGGTAGTGGGCGAGCTTGGCGGCGCGGAGGATGTTCTTGCGGACGGCGTCCTTGTCGAATGCCTTGTCGAGTTTGGAGGCGTAGCGGCTGACGGCCTCGTTGGCGGCGACGACGGCCTCGAGGGGCATGCCGAGGGCGTTGAAGCACTCGGCTATGTTCTCGAACGCCTCGACGGCGATGTCCACCTTGCGCTTCTCGATGTCCTGGTAGCGTTCCATGACCTTCTTTCGGACCTTGGGGTCGTACCGCTTCAGTTCCTCTTCGGTGAGGCGGCGGTCGAGGCCCTGGATGACGTACTGGTAGTAGGAGATGGCGGTGGCCCAGTCGCCCTTGCCCTTGAAGCCCTTTCCGGCCTGGAGGAGGGTCTTGATGTCCATGTTCTCGGGGCCGAGTTTCTCGATGATGGTGGCGAGGGCCTTGGAGGCCTCGGAAGCGGCGGAGGAGTACTGGCGGAGGTTGGCCTTGTCGATGACCTTGGTGAGGAGGTCCACCGCCTCGGTGGCCTCGTTCTCGGAGAGCATGGCGAGCGCGACCTTGGCGGCGAGCTTGTAGCCTTCTCCGTACATGGTGTCGTCGAGCCAGTTGGGGTAGTCCTTGGTG
>QNBY01000265.1 GCA_003644275.1 Planctomycetota bacterium | reverse complement strand
CTTCGCCCAGTTCTCGAGGCCCTTCAGGTAGTCGGGGGTGAACTCGGCGAGGTAGGGGATGGAGGGGACGCTGTCGCGCTCCACCTCGACGGGGAGCCTCGTCCAGCGGGAGGTGAGCTCGACGGCGAGGGCCTTGTCGGCGTTGATGCGCTCGGTGGCGAGGACGACGAGCTCGAGCAGGGCCTCGAGGGCGTCGGGGTAGTCGCGGATGGTGTCGAGGTTCGCGGCGACGCAGCAGCAGGGGTGGCTCTTCCACATGGAGTCGGGTGGCAGGTCGGATAGGTTGCAGACGACCCTGCCGATGCCGCGCACCTTGGCCTGGCTGACCTGGGGCTGGTTCATGACGAAGCCGTCCACCACGCCCGCCTCGAGGGAGGGGACCATGTTCTTGCCGCCCTGGAGGTTGACGAGGACGACGGAGCCGGGCTTTTCCTCGCCGCCGGCGGAGGAACAGGGTATGCCCTCGGCGGCGAGGGCGCGCTCGAAGATGACCTTGGCTACGGCCACGGGGGCCTTGTAGCCGATGCGGACGGCCTTTTCGCTGTTCCTGACGTATTCGAGGAAGCCCTTCCAGTCGGATACCTCGATGTCCTTCCTGACGACGAGCATGTCGCCGCCGGTGTGGAGGGGGGAGATGACGCGGAGGGGGACGCCCTTGTCGATGAAGAACATGAAGGCGGCGATTCCGCCGAATCCGACCTGGACGTCGCCGCGCTCCATTGCGGCGGGCATCCTGGAGCCGCCGCCGATCTTGACAATCTGTATGCGCGCGAGGCGGCGGCCGCCCTTCATGAGGTCGAAGACCTCGCGGAGCTTGCGTTCTTCGAGCCAGACGCCGTAGTTCTTCTTGAAGTAGGGGGCGTCGAGGGCGGCGACGAAGAGGGCTATCTGGTGGTCGTGCCCGACGTGGCCAACCTTGATGAGGGGGAGGTCCGCGGCGGGCTTGGAGGTTCCGGGCGCGTCCGGGCTCTCGGCGACGGAGGGAGCGGGCGAGGAGGCCGGGCGGGGGGAGGAGCCGAGCTTCCAGGCCGCGAAGGCCGCCGCGGCGAGGAGGAGCACGCCTATCGCCAGTTTGGTTTTCACGTTTTCACCTCCGTATGAGGGCGAAGGGAGCGGGGGCGGCGGGGGCCGCCCCGGCGTCCGGCGTCAGAATTTTACTATGGTTTGGAACTGGTAGTTGTCCCAGTCGTACTTGTCGCCCTCTATGGCCTGGGTGATGTAGGCGCGGAGTTGGACGATCCAGTTGTCGCGGACGGTGTAGCCGAGGGTGACGTTGAAGCCCTTGGCGTTGGTCATGCCGCCGTGGAAGTTGAAGCGGGTGAAGATGTCCACGGCGGAGTTGGCCTCGAGTTCCTCGTAGTAGGCGGAGATCATCCAGTCGCCTTCCTTCCAGAGTTTTCCGAGGGAGGCGCCGACCTGCCAGCCGGTGTCCTCCTCGTCGGCTCCGGTGTTGTGGACGAGCTCGCTCCAGAACTTGAGGGGTTTTCCGTTTCGGAGCTTGCAGACGACGGCGACGTAGGGGTTGATGAGGTCGTACTCGTCGGTCCTGAGGCCGCCGGTGTTGTAGTTGCCGCGGTTGGAGCCGAGGTCGAGGGTGGTTATCTCGTCGCTGAAGTCGAGGTAGTTGAGCCTGAGGTCGAGGGTGGTCTTGGAGGCTATCTTCCACTTGAATTGGACGCCGAGGGCCATGAGGTAGAGGTCGTCGGCGATGCCGCTCCAGTAGTCGTCCTGGACGATGATTGCGGCGGCCTTGACCTTCCAGGAGGAGGACTCGCCGGAGCCGTGGAGCTCGCCGTAGAGGCCCATGTTGGTGAAGATGGGATCCCACATCATCTCGGAGTTGTAGAACCGGTTTGAGAAGACGCCCGCGAGGACGGTGAGGGAGTCGGTGGGGCGCCAGTCGGCGTAGAAGCGGTCGAAGTAGGCGGTGGTGCCCTCCGCGAGGCGGTCGTCGAGGGTGTGGTTGCGGGTGGTGAGGCGGGCGACGAAGCGAAGCTTGCTGCTGTAGTTGAAGGTGAGCTTGACGCGGAAGCGGACGCGGATGCGGTCGCGCTGGTCGGTTCCCTTGGAGTAGCGGTCACGGTCGTCTATGGAGTAGCGCAACCTGAAGTCGCCCCCTATCTTTACCTTGGGCTCGGCGGGGGCGGAGGGGGCGGCCTTGCGGCCCTCCAGTTTCTCGATTCGTTCCTGCTGTTGTTTGATGATTCTCTCGAGTCTCTCGACCTTCTGTTCCAGCGTCTCGGCTCGGGCGCGGGACGGGAACGAGAGGACGGACGCGAGCGCCAGCGCCAAGAGCGCGGCGGCCCGCACCGCCGTTGCGGGTGTTCTCATGTTTTTTCCTCCTTCACTTTCCGAAACGACGACGACCGGCCACGTATCGGCCGGTGAGATTTTACGTCCTTTCGTGAAACGATATTCTTTTTTCAGACGGTCAGAACGGCCAAAGTCTCATCGAGAAGCGAGGGGGGAGCTGCGGGGAGGACGTCGCCGGAGGCGAAGACGGCCGCCGCCTCCACGGGCCCGCCGAGGACGAGCTCGACGGCCCGCGCGTATATTGCGAGCTGGAAGCGGTACTGCATGAGGACGAGGGGGTCGGAGGGGGGGCGGCCGCTCTTGAAGTCCACCACCCTGCGGCCGCCGGGGACGGGGCCGACGAGGTCGGCCTTGCCCGTTACGAGGAAGCGGCCCAGGCGCACGGTGAAGGGCCACTCGGATAGGGAATCGGGCGAGGCGAGGAGGGGCTCGACGAGGGGGTGGGCGGCGAGGGCGCGGGCGGCGGAGAGGAGGGAGGGGGCGAGGGAGGGGTCGAGGAGGCCGAGTTCGAGGAGGGTGTCGAGGCGCTCCTCGAGGGGGACGGAGCGGCGTTCGAGCAGGAGGTGCAGGAGCGTCCCGAAGCGGGCGCCGAAGGCGGCGGGTTCGGGCTCGGCGGGGGAGGCGCCGGGGAGGCGGCGGGCCGCGAGTTCGGCGGCGAGGGCGGTAGCTGGCACGGGGCGGACGGGGGGAGGGATCTCGGGGACGGCGGGCGCGGGAGGGGGCGGGGAGGAAAGGACGGAGAGCACGGCGTCGAGGTCGGGTTCGGGGCGCG
>QNBY01000264.1 GCA_003644275.1 Planctomycetota bacterium | reverse complement strand
GCCGCCGTCCGGCACGCAGGAATCCACCACGGAGACGAGGTCGGATACGACCTTCGAGCGGCCCATGTTCCACTCGCGGACGGTGGGGGCGGAGTAGAGGGGACCTTCGCGCATGGGCTCCCAGGCGCTGCGGTAGGGCTCGTAGTCGAACCCGTTGACGGAGAGGGGGACCTTCCTTCCGAGTGCGTTCAGCGTCCATTCGGGCATCGGCGCACCATCCTTTCAAGTAATGAGCATAGCATCGCCGTAGCTGAAGAAGCGGTAGCGCATCTTCACGGCTTCCTCGTAGAGGGCGAGTATTCTCTCACGGCCCGCGAAGGCGCTCACGAGCATGAGGAGCGTGCTTCGCGGCAGGTGGAAATTGGTTATCAGGACGTCCACCGCCCGGAAGCGGTAGGGCGGGCGGATGAATATGCCGGTGCGGCCCTCGCAGGGGCGCAGGCGGCCGTTTTCGTCGGCGACGGATTCGAGGACGCGCACGCAGGTGGTGCCCACGGCGACCACGCGGCCGCCGCGGTCGCGGGTGTCGTTCACCGCCTCGGCGGTCTCCGGCGGGACGGTGTAACGCTCGGAGTGCATCTTGTGGCGCGTGATGTCGGCGGTGCGGACGGGCTCGAAGGTGCCGCGGCCGACGTGGAGGGTGAGGAAGGCGGTTCGGACGCCGGAGGCGCGGAGGGAGTCCAGCAGCTCGGGGGTGAAGTGGAGGCCGGCGGTTGGGGCGGCCACGGCCCCCTCGCGGCGGGCGTACACCGTCTGGTAGCGGAATTCGTCCTCGGGAAGCGAGCCTTGCGGGCGTTTTATGTAGGGAGGCAGGGGCACCTGGGCGCGGCGTTCGAGGAGCGCGCGGAGCTCGGCGGGGGAGACGTTGAACTCGACGGTGCGCTCGCCGTCCGGCCGGGTGGAGAGTATGCGGCATTCGACGCCCTCGCCGAGGTCTATCGTCTCGCCGTCGGCCAGCTTGCCGCCGGAACGGGTGATGGCGGCGAGCACGGGCTTTTCGGGGGGTTCGAGGAGGAAGACCTCGACGCGGCCTCCCGTCTTCCTGCGGCGGCCGTAGAGGCGGTTTCGGAACACGCGGGTGTCGTTGAGCACGAGCAGGTCGCCTTCGCGCAGGAAGCGGCCTATCTCGCTGAAACGGGTGTGCTCGACGCGGCCGGAGGCGCGGTCGTAGGCGAGCAGGCGGGAGGCGTCGCGGCGCTCGGCGGGGCGCTGTGCGATGAGCTCGCGCGGCAGGTGGTAGTCGTAGGAGGAGATGTGGTGCAGTAGGGGTTCCTCGCCGCTCATAGGGGGCGAAGGATAGCACACTTTCGGCCGGTGCAAAGACTTCAGCGGAGGGAGGACAGCCAGCGGGAGGCGGCGGTGCGGAGGGCGGTCCAGGCGACGAGGGAGAAGGACGGGGCGGCCGCCTTTCCGGCCAGGATGGGGCCGGGCTGGTCGCAGAGGAGCATGGAGCCGTCCGGAGCGAGTATGCAGCGCTCCACGCCGACGTTGCAGGAGGAGCACCTTTCCGGGGAGGGCGGCCCGCCGGCCTTCACGTCGGCGCGGAGGCCCGCCTCGGCTGCGAGGAGAGCCCAGCGGCGGCGTTCGTCCGGCGGAGCGGGGCGGCCTGCGCGCCTGTCGGAAGCGAGGACGACGCGGCGCACGCCGGAGGAGGCCAGGGCGGAAAAGAGGGCGGGGAGCTCGTCGCGGTTGAGGTCCGAGACCACCACGGAGGCGACCGTCTCCGTTCCGGCGGCCGCGAGCCGTCCCGCCAAGGAGAGGAGTTCGCGCGGCGGGGGACCGGCCGGATAGAGGGCGGCGGCGGTGCGGGGCGACAGGGTGTCCAGGCCCACCATGACGGCGCGGGGGCGGAGCCGCTCCAGGAGGGGGGCGGCCGAGGGGTCGCGGGTCTGGACGGCGAGCTCCATGCCGAGGGCGGAGACGGCGGCGGCTATCTCCGCGAAGCCGGGGTGCAGGACGGGTTCGCCGCCGGTGAGCACCACGGTGCGCCCGCCCATCGCGGCGATGTCTCCGAGGACGGCCTTCCATTCCGGGGCGGAGAGCTCGCGGGAGGGGGAGCGCCGGAGGGGCTCGAAGTCGCAGAAGGCGCAGTTCGCGCGGCAGCGCCAGGTGAGGAAGACGGTGGCGACGAGCGGGAGGGGCGTGGGGACGGGTTCGGGCGGCGGCCCGGGCGAGTGCCCGGAGGGGTCGCGGGCGGCGGGATGACGCGCGAAGCGGCCCAGCCTGCGGGCGGCGCGGGCGAACAGCCTGTGGGCCTCGGCGGGGCCGAAGGCGGCGCGCAGCTCGCGGAGCAGCCGCACGCTCCGGCCCGCCGCCATGCGCTCCAGGCAGAAGGAGTCGAAAGCGGTGAAGGGAAGCGCGGCGGCGCCGTCGGTGAGGAGGAGGACGCCGTCCTTCCTCTCGATCCTCACGGCGCGCCCTCCCTCGCCCGGAGCGGGCAGAAGGCATCGGGGCCGAAGAGGGTTCCCGCGCGCAGGGAGGAGAGCCAACACCTGCCGCTCGCGTTGCAGTCGTCGAACGACGGGCAGTCCTCGCACGGCGTCCCGGCGAAGAGGGAACGGGGGGGATTCAGGAAGCGGTCGAGGGCGGCGGCGTCCACGGGGGGGTCGCGGAGGACCGAACCCACCTTCAGGGCGTCCGGCAAATGCTGGCAGAGGCCGAGCGAGCCGTCGGGGAAGAGGGTGAGGGAGTGACGGCCGGAGGCGCAAACCACGGGCGGGCGGCGCGGAGGGGGGAAGGAACGGGGGCGCTCCACCCTGACCTTCACGCCGCGCGAGAGGAGCGAGGAGAACAGGAGGCCGAGGGGGGCGAGGCCGGAGGCGGGCAAGGGGTATTCCGAGCCGTCCGGGGCGGCGGGGAAGATGACGAGCAGGGAGCGGAAGCCCATTTCAGCGAGGGCCGGGAGCAGCTCCGGCACTTCGGGGAGATTGAAGGGGGTTACGACCGTCCTCGCCACGCCGCCGGGGGCTGCGCGGGCGATGTCGGCGAGGGCGGAAGGCGGGAGGAAGGGAGCCCCGATGCGGGCGGCGGTGGCGGGATTCAGGGAATCCACCCCCACGTGGAGCGAGACGCCGCCGGCGTCCGCG
>QNBY01000263.1 GCA_003644275.1 Planctomycetota bacterium | reverse complement strand
GTCTGCCCGTCCTCAGCGACGAGGCGTTCGTGCGCCTTGCCTTCGGCTTCAAGCCGGGCGCATGGCTGCCGGACGATCCCACCCGCCACGCATGGAAGGCCCGCCCCCAGGTGAGGGTGTGGCTCGGATTCGAGGAAGCGGACAAGATCCTCGAACACGCGGAGGAAAGATGAGGCGGGCGGGCTTCACCATCATCGAGATGATAGTGGCGATCGGCCTGTTCGTCATCTTCGGGACGGTGCTCGCCCTGTTCATGCAGGCGGGCATGCGGAGCTGGGAGGACCGCCGGGCGGCCGCCTATCTGGGGGCCGAGGCGCAGTCCATCCTGGGCATGGTCGCTTCCGAGCTGAGGGCCGTATCCCTCGCCGAGCCTCCCCAGGACGACGACTACCGCCCCCTGCTGCTGAGCTGGTACCCGGCGGGGGTGCAGGAGACGAGCTTCGCCACGGAGGCCGGGCCGGAGCTCTCCGCCGCCCTCTCCGAGGCCGGTAACGGCGCGGACGACGACGGCGACGGCGACGTGGACGAGGAAAAACTCAACGGCGTGGACGACGACGGCGACGGCCGCACGGACGAGGACTGCCGCAAGCCGCCGCGCATGAGGCCCTGGCTGGCCTACTTCTGTGATCCGCCCGGCGCGGTCGGCGGCCGCCGCTTCCTGCTGTGGAAGGCGTTCGACTTCGAGGACGACCTGCTCGGCGTCTCCGCCGAGGACGACTTCGAAAACCGCTGCATGTTGGTGTCCTCCCACGTGGCCTTCTTCGAGATGCGCTTCGCCCTGAAACGCACCGACACGTGGGACGGGAACGCCGCGCCCCGTTACGAGGAGGGAAAGCCGGTCGGCCCGTCCTTCATCTGGAACTCGGCGAGGTGCCTGCTCAACGTGGAGGGCGACCCGTTCGGGGACTTCTTCTACCTCGCCCCTTCCTCCGACCGCGACGAGCAGGCGGTGCCGGAGCGCGTCCTGCTCGTCATCGGCATGATCGCGGACGATTTTCCCTTCGCGCGCATCCAGCAGACGATGCTGAAGGACGACGACACCATGGCCCTCGACACCACGGAGGGCCTGGCCGTGCGCGGCGACGGGGAGGCCGCGGACATCTTCCAGGTGCTGCTGGTGGGGGACGAATGGGTGGTGTACGACGCGCTGGACGGCAACGTGCTGCACCTGCGCAGGCGCGGCGCGAAGGGCACCGAGGCGGCGGACCACCTCTCCGGCACCGAAGTGTACCGTCCCCGCGTCTTCATCCGCGAGATACGCCTGCCCGCGGGCATCCTCCCCTATTGAGGAGCGTGTGGCATGATGTTCGGATTCTCCACCAATCTCTTCACCCGCGACACCCTCGAGACCGCCCTGTAAAGGATAGCAGCGGCCGGGTTCCGGCGCGTCGAGATACTTGCCGACTCCCCCCACGCCGAGCTCTGCTCCGGCCGCCCGGAGGACTACTCCCACCTGCCGGAGCTGCTGCGCTCGCTCGGCCTCGAAGTGTGCAACGTGAACGCAAACACCGTCCGCTGCATGAGCGGCACGGGGGCGGACGACTTCTTCGCCTTCCGCCCCTCCCTCGACGATCCCGACCCGCGCAGGCGGCGCGAGCGCCTGCGCTACTGCCGCCGCGCGGTGCGCCTCGCCGCCCTGCTGGGCTCCCCCCTCGTCACGGTCTGCTCCGGCCCGCCCGCCAAGGGGCTCTCGCGGCACGAGTCCATATCCATACTGCACGACACGTTGGGCGAGCTGATAGACTACGCCGACGAGCACGGCGTCCGCGTGGCCCTGGAGTACGAGCCCGGTCTCGTGGTGGGCGACGCGGCGACGGCCCTCTCCCTCATCCGCTACCACCGCCTGCTCTCGCTGAACCTCGACGTGGGCCACGCGGCGGTCGCGGGCGAGGACGTATTCGAGGTGATAGACACCTTCGCCGGGCGCATCGCCAACGTCCACCTGGAGGACATAAAGGGCCGCGAGCACGTGCACCTTCCGCCCGGAGAGGGGGATCTCGACCTGGAGGGGATAATCCGCGCGCTCGACGAGGCGGGCTTCGAGGGTACGGTGGTGTTCGAGCTCTACTCGTGCGCCGACAGGCCGGCCCAGGCCCTCGCCGCGGCGGCCGCCTTCGCCCGGCGCATGGAGGAAGGATGAAGCGGACGCTGCAGCTCGTCCTTCTCGCCGGGGCGGGAGCGGCGCTCGCGGTCGTCGCCGGGGTGGCCTACGCGGGGATGAGCAGGCCCAACCTGCTTAGGAATCCGGCCTTCGAGGAGGGCCTCGACGGCTGGAAGGTGCTCGCGTTGCAGGAAGGCGGCGAGGTGAAGGCCGCCCGGGACGGGGCGGACCGCTTCGCCGTGGTGGACACCCGCGGCGTGGACATCGAGGACCGCAACCCCTATCTCACCAACGCGCTCGGCCAGCTCGTCCGCCTGGAGGGGGAAGGCGTCCGGCGGGTTGCCCTCCGCGGCCGCGTCTTCCTGGAGGGCGAGGGCGGCACCGCGCTCGTCATGCTGAAGGCGCACGGGGCCGACGGCCGGTCCGGCGCGGACGTCTTCCGCTTCGACGGCCCGGCGGGCGAATGGGTGGAATTCGAGCTCTCCGCAGGCGACCGCCCGCTCGATGCGGCGGAGGTGGCGCTCGGCGTGTACGGGCGGGGGCGGGCGCGCTTCGACGACCTCGACATGGTTGAGGGAGGACCGCGGGGCTACGAGATCCCGCGGGCGGCTCTCGCGGCCGCCTTTGTGCTCCTCGCGCTTGGGCTGGCGCTCGCGGGCCTGGAGCTCGCCTTCCCCTCGAAGAAGGGCTGAAACGGCGTACAATCCGCGCGCGGTCCGAAACGCCGCACGCGGGAGACAGGCCATGTTCGACCTCGACACCGGCTTCAACGAGATAGCCGCCGCCTTCGACAGGGACCCCCGCTCGGTGCTGAACCGGGTGCCGGGCGTGTTCGTGCTTGACAAGCCGTGGGGGCTCACCTCCGCGGGGCTGCTCGAACGCATAAAACGCCTCGCCGGCCGCAGGGCGGTTCGGCGTCTGAAACGCCTCGGCCCCGCGGGCACGCTCGACCCCCTCGCCACGGGAGTCCTGCTCGTCACCGCCGG
>QNBY01000262.1 GCA_003644275.1 Planctomycetota bacterium | reverse complement strand
GGGATTGTCCTTCGCTACGGCGGGGTCGTCCCACCTCTTTATGCGGCCGAGGAAGATGCCCGCGAGGGTCTCGCGGGAGAGGCGAAGGGTGTTCGAACCGACGCCGTCGAGGTTCACCACCACCACGACGCCGCCCATAATCATGGGGAACTGGACGAGGCCGTAGGAGTCGAGCTCGTCCTTTTCGAGGGGGGCGTCCGAGGCGCCGAAGTCCACCGTACCGGCCTTTATCTGGGCTATGCCGCCGCCGGAGCCGATGGACTGGTAGTTTATCCTCACACCGTACATCCGGCCGTACTCGTGTATCCAGCGGGAGTAGAGGGGATAGGGGAAGGAAGCCCCGGCCCCGTCTATTGCGAGCGCGGGACGCCCGCCGGGGGCGGCCGTTTCCCCGCCGGCGGAAGGCGAAGTGCCGGACGAGGCGTCGCCCCCGCCGGAGAGCCACACCACGCCCGCGAGGACCGCCAGTACGATACCCGCTCCGATTGCCGTCTTGATTGCGCCGTTCATGAATGCCGTCTCCTTTCTCTTTCGTTTCGGTGACGGCATTTTAGGCGGGAATGTTAGGGGAAAATCAGCGGGATGGTGATTTCGTGTTAGGGTTCGAGTCGGGATCGGGCAGGACTATCCTGAATGTGCTGCCCGCGCCGACGGCGCTCTCCACCTCGACGCGGCCGCCGTGGAGCTGCGCCACGTGCTTCACGATGGCGAGCCCCAGGCCGGAGCCGCCCAGTTTGCGGCTTCTTGCCTTGTCCACGCGGTAGAAACGCTCGAATATGCGGGGGATGTGCTCCGGGGCTATGCCGCAGCCGTCGTCCTCCACCGAGAGGACCACTTCGCCGCCCGCCCGCCCGCCGCGCACCCTCACCGAGCCGCCGGGACCGCTATACTTGACGGCGTTGTCTATGAGGTTGACGAGCGCCTGTTCGAGCAGGAGGGGGTTCGCGCGCACCGCGAGGCCGTCCGGCACGTCGAGCTCGATGGAGACGCCCGCCGCGCCGGCCGCTACGGAGCACGCCTCCGCCGCCGAACGCGCGACCTCGGCGGCCCGCAGGCGCTCGAAGGCCGGTTCCTCGCCGCCGGAGTCCTGTTCGAGACGGGAGAGGGTGAGCAGGTCCTCCACTATCTTCCCCATGCGGTCGGCGTGGTCGGCGATGATGGCGAGGAAGCGCTCCGCCGCCGCCGGGTCCTGCAACGCGCCGTCCAGCAGCGTCTCGGCGAAGCCCTTGACGGCGGTTATGGGCGTCTTCAACTCGTGCGACACGTTCGCCACGAAGTCCTTGCGTATCCTGTCCACCTCGCGGAGGCGGGTGACGTCGTTGAGGACGACGAGCACGCCGGAGCCGGCCTCGTCCCGGCGGAGGGGGACGCCGCGGGCCTGTACTATCCTCGTGCCCTCGTCGTCCAGGGTGAGCTCCTCCTCGCGCGTCTCGCCGGTCTCGGCGACGGATCGCACGAGCTCGAGCAGGGCGGCGTTCCTGAGCGTCTCGGCGTAGCCGCGCCCGCAGGCCCTTTCGGCGTCCAGGCCGAGCATCCGGGCGGCCGAGCTGTTGAGCGTTATGAGGCGGCCGCCTCCGTCCACCGCCAGGACGCCTTCCTCCATGCCGGACAGGACGGCCTCGAGCTCGCGCCTGTGCGCCTCTACGGCCTTCATACGACGTTCCAGCTCCGCCGTCATGCGCTCTATGGCCTCCGCGAGTATGGCGAACTCGCGCGAGGGCGATCCGCGCAGGACGAGGCCGCGGCCCTGCGTCCCTTCCGCTATCTGCTGGACCTCGGCGGTTATCTCCTCGAGCGGCCTGCTTATGCGCCTGGAGGCGAAGAAACAGAGCAGGGCGGCCAGGAAGGCGGCGGCCGCTCCGCCCCAGGCGACCTTCCTCCAGAAGTCGGCGAGGGCGCTGTCTATCGCCGTGAGGGGCATGGAGGCCCGCACCACGGCCAGCGTCCGGCCGCCGGACGCCACGGGGACGGCGACGTACATCATGTCGGTGCCGAGCGTGCGGCTGTGCCTGACCGACGAGCCCAATCCCGTGGCGAGGGCCGCGCGGACCTCCGGCCTGTCGGCGTGGTTGTCCATGAGGGCGGGGGCCTTGTGGGAGTCGCCCGCCACCTCGCCGGAAGGGAGGATCACGGTTATGCGCGTGCCGATGCGGGCGCCCATGTCCTTGCAGAAGGCGTCCAGCCGGTCTGCCTCCCCGCTCTCGAACATGGCGGCTATGCGGTCGGACAGGAGGCGGGCCCTGGCCTCTAGGTCCGCCGCCACCTGCTCGTCGTGGAAGTTCTTGAGGGTGACGGCGACGAACCATCCCGCCACGAGGAGGCATATCACCGTGATGAGGAGATAGAAAGGATAGAGATGCCAGAAGAGCCGGACGCCGCGCATTCGTCAGGTTTCCCGGAAGCGGTAGCCCACGCCCCGCACGGTCTCTATGTACTTTCCGGCCTCGCCGAGCTTCTTGCGCAGGCCCGCTATCTGCACGTCCACCGAGCGGTCCAGCACGGCGTGGGTCTCGCCGTGGACGGCGTCTATTATCTGGTAGCGGGTGAACACCCAGCCGGGGCGGCTCGCGAGGAAGTGAAGGATGCGGAACTCCGTGTGGGTGAGGTCTATGTCCCGCCCGCCCACGGACACCTTGTGGCGGACGGGGTCGATCACCATTCCATGGAGCTTCAGCACGTCGCCGGGGTCGGGGAGGGCGCGGGAGCGGCGGCGGAGCACCGCCTTGATGCGGGCGAGCAGCACGCGGGGACTGAAAGGCTTGGGGAGGTAGTCGTCCGCTCCCATCTCCAGGCCGGTCACTATGTCGGCTTCCTCGCCGCGGGCGGTGAGCATGACGACGGAGATGTCCTCCGTGAGGGGATCCGCCTTCAGCAGCCTGCACACCTCGAGGCCGTCGAGGCCGGGGAGCATGAGGTCGAGCACTATCAGGTCGGGATGTTCCCTTCGGGCGAGTTCGAGGCCCGCCTCGCCGCTCTCGGCGCAGCCGACGGTGTAGCCCTCGCGGGCGAGGTTGTAGCGGACGAGTTCGAGCACGTCCTCCTCGTCCTCGATGACGAGAATGTGTTCCCTGGGCACCTGTCCCTCCTTATTCGAG
>QNBY01000261.1 GCA_003644275.1 Planctomycetota bacterium | reverse complement strand
TCATGGGCACCTTCAGTAAGTCGCTGGCCACGGTGGGCGGCTTCATAGCGGGGGACCACGCGCTGATAGACTACCTGAAGCACCATTCGCGGGCGCTCATATTCAGCGCGAGCCTTCCGCCCGCCTCGGTGGCCGCCATGATGACCGCGCTGGACATAATAGAGCGCGAGCCGGAACGGCGGGAGAAGCTGTGGTCGAACACGTGGCGCATGTTGAACGGGCTGAAGGAGCTCGGCTTCGACACGGGCGATTCCAACACGCCGGTGATACCCGTCCTGATCGGGGACATGTTCACCACCTTCAGGATGTGCATACGCCTTCAGGAAGAGGGGGTATTCGTGAACCCGGTGGTCCCGCCCGCGGTTCAGCCGAACCAGTCCCTCATCCGCATCAGTCTCATGGCCACCCACACCGACGCCCAGATAGACACGGCGCTAGAGGCGTTGGCGAGGGTGGGCAAGGAACTGGGGATAATCTGATCACCTCATGGCGGGCCTGAAGGTCGTTCCTGCCGACGATTCCCGATCGCTCTCCACCTTTCTCCGCCTTCCCTTCCGGCTTTACCGGGGCGATCCGAACTGGGTTCCCCCGCTGCTGTACCAGCAGCGGACGATGTTCGACCGGAAGCGCTTCCCCTTCCACTTCCACTCGGAGGTGCAGCCGTTCCTGTGCCTCGACGGGCGGGGCAGGGCGGTGGGGCGGATATGCGCGGTGCTGAACCGGCGGCACCTCGATTTCCACGGGGACGGGAGGGGGTTCTTCGGCTTCTTCGAATGCGAGGACGATCCCGCGGCGGCCGCGCTGCTCCTGGACGCGGCGGCGGCGTGGCTCAAGGAACGCGGCTGCACGCACATCAGGGGCCCGGCCAACTTCTCCACCAACGAGGAATGCGGCCTGCTGGTGGAGGGGTTCGACTCGCCGCCCGTCGTGATGATGACCTACAATCCCCCGTACTACATGCGCCTGCTGGAGAGATGGGGCCTCGCGAAGGCGATGGACCTGCTCGCCTTCCGCGTGGACGCCTCGGGCGGAATACCGGAACGGCTGGAGCGGGCCGCCTCGCTGCTCACCAGAAGGTTGGGGGCCTCCGTACGCTCGGTGGACTTCTCCCGCCTCGATGATGAGATGGAGCTCCTGTTCGGCATCTACAACAGCGCGTGGGAGAAGAACTGGGGATTCGTGCCCATGACCCGCGAGGAGTTCTTCTTCTCGGCCAAGGACTTCTCCGCGATAGCCGATCCAGAGCTGGTGCTCGTGCTGGAGATGAAGGGGGAGCCTGTGGGCTTCTCGCTGGCGCTTCCCGACGTGAACCTCCCCCTCTCGCACATGAACGGGAGGCTGTTCCCCTTCGGGTTCCTGAAGTTCCTGTACTACCGGCGCAAGATACGGTGGCTGCGCGTGGTCGCGATGGGGCTCGTGGAGTCCGCCAGGGGAAAGGGGGCCGACTCGCTGCTTTACCTGGAGACGTTCCGGCGCGGGATGAAAAAGGGCTACGAGCACGCCGAGCTTTCCTGGGTTCTGGAGACCAACGTTCCCATGATCCGGGCCGCGGAGAAGGTGGGAGCGGTGAAATACAAGACCTACCGATTCTACGAGAGGGAGATTTGAAGGCGGTAGTCACCGGAACCACCGGCTTCATAGGCTGGCACTGCGCCGCCCTGCTCGCCCGCAACGGGTACGAGGTTACGGCGCTGCTCAGGCCGGAGAGCCGCGGCGAGCCGCCGGAGGGGGTAGCCGTCGCGCGGGCGGGATACGACTCGGCGGAGGCGCTCGCGGAGGCGGTGAGGGGAGCGGAGGCCGTGGTGCACTGCGCCGGAGTGGTGAGGGCGCTCTCGCTCGACGACTACTGGCGGGCCAACGTGGAGGCCGCCGCGAACCTGGCGCGGGCCTGCCGCGAGGCGGGGGTGCGCCGCTTCGTGTACATGGGCAGCCTGGCGGCGGGAGGGCCGTCGAAGCGCGACGAGCCCCGCACCGAGAGGATGCCGGACCGGCCGGCCACCTACTACGGGCTCAGCAAGCTGGCCGGGGAGCTGGCCGCGAGGCGGGCGTTTCCGGGGACGACGGCGCTTAGGCCGTGCGCCGTCTTCGGACCGCGCGAGCGGGACATATTCACGGTCTTCGACCTGGTGGCGCGCCGGGGGCTGGACGTTCGGCCCGCCGGACCGTCGCCGCTACTGTCGTTCGTGTACGGGCCGGACGTGGCGCGGGCGGCGCTGCTGGCGCTGAGGACGGAACGGACCGCAGGCCGGACGTACTACCTGAGCGACGGGGGGACGTGGGAGTGGGACGACTTCGTGGACGCCGTGGCCGACGCCGCCGGGAAGAGGCCGCGCAAGGTGAGGATCCCCCGCTTCTTCGTGGAGAGCGCGGCCTGGTTCTCGGACCTCTTCGCCGCACTCACCCGAAGGCCGCCGAAGCTGAGCCGGGAGAAGGTGTTCGAGATGGGAATGGAAGCGTGGACCTGCTCGCCCGCCCGTTTCGCCGCGGACACCGGCTTCTCCCCCCGGCGCGACCTGAGGGAGCCGGTGCGCCTTACTCTTCGATGGTACAGGGAACAGGGATGGCTGAAAGACCGCTGATGAAGGGACTGTTCGCCCGCTTCAACCCTACGGACGCCATAACCGCGGGCTACCTGGTGCTGACCGCGGCGCTCGTCTCGGCGCTCTCGCCGGAAAATCCGAATCTGCCGCGGATATTGCTCGCCCACGCGGCGTTGCTGGCGGTGCAACTCGCGCTGGTGGTGCCGCGCAGGGCCGCCCTACCGCCGGTGCTGCGCTTCCTCAGGGACTGGTATCCGGTGGTGTTCTGCACCTATCTGTACCCGGAATCGGGGCTCATGAACGACGTGCTGTTCGAGCCGTTCCTGGACTCGGCGGTCATCTCACTGGAGCGCTTCGTCTTCGGCGGCATGGAGCCCTCCAACCTGCTCCACCCGGCGCTGGACCATAGGCTGATGGTGGAGTACATGCACTTCAGCTACTTCCTGTACTACGTCTACATACCGCTGGTGGGGCTCGTGCTGTGGTTCGACCGCTCGCGGCGGGAGATGTTCAAGCGCTACATGTTCGCGGTGATGCTGTGCTTCCTGTCCTGCTA
>QNBY01000260.1 GCA_003644275.1 Planctomycetota bacterium | reverse complement strand
GCATCCGCCAGTGATAGTGAAAGAGAAAGTGCGGGCCAAGCACCTCGAGGTGTATCGGCCGCGGCAGCATCAGCAGATATTCCATCACGTCCCGCCCGAAGAAGTCGTAGGCCACCCGCTTGTCCTCGGCCTTCACGAAGTACTTCTTGTTGAACTCGTAGTACTCGAAGTCCACGTCGTCGAAGCCTATCACCTCGGCCAGCTTGTCGAGGAATCCCTCCGGCCTCATCGAGATGCGGCAAGGGAAACACAGGTCCCCCTCCACCAGCAGCCCCTGGAGCCGCGTGGTGCTCCTGTTCTTCCCGCTCCCCGTCGTGTACCGGTACCGGAAGAAACAGAAATCGTACCCTTTGTACTTCCCGTACACTATGTTGTACACCCGCCGGTCCCGTCCCCGGTTGAACGCCGGGAAACCGCGGCAGCGCCCCGCCACGTTGAACGTGTCCCACTCCGAGAAGGCGTACCCCCGCTGCTTCGCCCACGCCGCCAGAGCCCGCTTCTCCCTCCACGCCATGTAGAAGGCGAGCGCCGTCATGGCGACTCCCCCCGCGATGAACAGGATCAGAACAGTGCCGTCGTCCAACCGATCCTCCGTCTCACGTTATGCTCATCAGCAGTTCCGCGTTCGACGAGGTCCGCTTTATCCTCTCCAGAAGCCACTCGGTGGCCTCCACCGTGTTCAGCTCGTTCAGGTACTTCCTGAGAGCCCAAACGCGGGGCAACTCGTCCTCGTGAAGCAGCAGCTCCTCCTTGCGCGTGCCGGACGAATGTATGTCCACCGCCGGGAACGTCCGCCGGTTCACGAGCCTCCTGTCCAGGTGCAGCTCCATGTTGCCGGTGCCCTTGAACTCCTCGAAGATGACCTCGTCCATCCGCGAGCCCGTCTCCACCAGCGCCGTGGCGATGATTGTAAGCGAGCCCCCTTGCTCTATGTTCCGCGCCGCCCCGAAGAACCGCTTGGGGCCCTGCAGCGCCGCCGCGTCTATGCCGCCCGACAGTATCCTGCCGGAGTGCGGCGCCTCGGTGTTGTGGGCCCGGCCCAGCCTCGTTATGGAGTCCAGAAGTATCACCACGTCGTCCCCGAACTCCACCATGCGCTTGGCCTTCTCCAGCACCATGTTCGCAACGTGTATGTGCCGCGAGGCGGGCTCGTCGAACGTCGAGGCCACCACCTCGCCGTGCACCGTGCGCTCCATCTCGGTGACCTCCTCCGGCCTCTCGTCTATGAGAAGCACTATGAGCTTCACCTCGGGCGCGTTCTTCGCTATCGAGTTGGCTATGTTCTGCAGCAGTATGGTCTTGCCCGTCCGCGGCGGGGCCACGATGAGCCCGCGCTGCCCCTTGCCTATGGGCGTCACCATGTCCACGAGCCTCATGCTGTAGTTCCGCTTGTCCGTCTCCAGCAGAAGCCGCTGGTTCGGAAAGATGGGCGTGAGGTCGTCGAACAGGATGGTGTCGTTCACCATCTTCGGTTCCCGGAAGTTTATGGCCTCCACCTTCAGCAGGGCGAAGTAGCGCTCGTTGTCCTTCGGCGGTCTTATCTGCCCGCTCACTATGTGCCCCGTCCGAAGGTTGAACCGCCTTATCTGGCTCGGCGATATGTATATGTCGTCCGGGCAGGCCAGGTAGTTGAAGTTGGGCGAGCGCAGGAAGCCGTAGCCCTCCGGCAGTATCTCCAGCACCCCCTCGCCGTACATCTGGCCGTCCTTCGATATGTGCCTCTTCAGCAGCGCGAAGATGAGGTCCTTGCGCGACATCGTGCGAGACCCCTCTATGCCCTGCTCCTCGGCCAGACGGTGGAGGTCCGCTATCGTCAGCCTCTTGAGGTGCTGTATGTGCAGGTCTCCCCGCCTCACCTCCTCGACGACCTTGCGGTACTCCTCCCCGTTGCCGTTGTCCTTCTTCTCCTTCTTCCCTTCCTCGGGAGCCGCGGAAGCCTCCGCGGCGGCCTCCGCCTCGGCGAGGGGCGCGCCTATCTCCAGGCGCTCGCCGTCCGCCTTCCCGCCGCCGTCCGCGGCCTCGGCCTGCGCCGCTTCCTGTTGCGCGGCCTTCGGTTCGGGCTCGTTGCCGTTGTTGGGGTTCTCCGCGGTGTTCCCGTTACCGTTCTTCTTCGCCGCCGCGCTCCTGCGGCTGGTCCTGGGATTTCTCGCCATCTAATATCTCCTTGTATATCTCTGCCAGTTTCCTCTGAAGCTCGTCGTAACTCCCGTTGTTCTCCACGATGAAGTCCGACTTCCTCAACTTCTCCTCGAGCGGCAGGTGGTACGACTCCCGCCGGGCCATCTCGCCCCGCGGCCACCCCCGCTTCGTTATCGCCCGGTGCTCGCGCACATCGGGATCCGCCACTATCGTGATTATGTAGTCGCAAAACTCGTCCAGCCCCATCTCGAACAGAAGGGCGGCGTTCACCACGAGCATGACGCCCTGCTCGCGCGCTATCCGTATCTCCTCCTCCAGCCGCTCGATGAGGCGGGGATGCAGTATGCGGTTCAGCTCGCTTATGCTCCTTTCGTCCGCGAACGCGCGCCGCCCCAGCTTCCACCTGTCCGGCCGGCCCCAGGCGTCCAGCACGTCCTCGCCGAACGCCTCCACCAGTTCCCTTATCACCTCGGGCTCGTGGAGCAGTTGGTGCGCCAGGGCGTCCACGTCTATCTCTATGGCCCCCAGTCCCGCCAGGAACAGGCTCGCCGTGGACTTCCCGGCCGCTATCGGCCCCGCTACGCCCACTATTATGCCTCTGTCCAGAGTGCGACCCGTCCGGTCTATCAGCGGCGCGTGATGTTGCATCTTGCCGTCGTCTCCCTTCCTTTCCGCCGTCATTTGAGCTCCAGCCAGTCCCGGCCGCAGCCCACGCTGACCTTCAGCGGAACCCTCAGTCTCATGGCGCCGGTCATCTCGCCCTCGACGAGACGCCGCGCCTCGTCCGCCCTGTCTTCGGGCGCCTCGAATAGAAGCTCGTCGTGTATCTGCAACAGCAGGTGGAAGGGCAGCCCTTCTTCCTTCACCCGCCGGTGTATCCTTATCATCGCCTTCTTTATCAGGTCCGCGGCCGAACCCTGCACCACCGTGTTGATGGCCAGCCTCTCGCCGTGCGCGCGCTCGGCCGCGTTCG
>QNBY01000259.1 GCA_003644275.1 Planctomycetota bacterium | reverse complement strand
TTCACGCCTCCTTTCCCCGCTGCGCCGCGGCGTTGAGGATAGGCCCGGCCCGCGTCACGGCCGCCCGCGGCAAGCGCAGCGACGATCCCCTTCTCCCCCTCGTGAAATACTCCGTCCGCCTCGACTGGACTTTCTCCCTGCTTGACGTCCGCCTCTCCAAGGTCTTCGACAGGCGTTCCGGCACCGAGAAGGCCGAGGGACTGCTGGATCCCGAAGGCGGAAAGAAGACCGCCGCGGAGCTGCGGGAGGCCCTTGTGCTGGCTTGCGCCCGCTCCGCCGCCGCCGTCGCGGTCCGCTCCGTGAAGGCGCTGCTGGCCCCTCCCTTCCTGCTGGTGGTGGAGTCCGTCGAAAACGGCGTCATACAAGCCCGCCCCCTGGACCGCTCCCCCCTTCCCGGCCCGGGCGTGGAGCTGCTCGTCTGCGAGCCTCCCGCCGGAAACGCTCCCCCCGAAAAGGGAAAACCCGTGGGGAAAGCCGTAGTCCTCGAAGCGAAAAACGGGCTCGTAACACTCAAAATAGTGGAGGGTGAAGCGAAAAAGGGGTATCTTCTTAGGGAGGGACGGGAGTGATGTTCGAGGACGACTATCTGGCCGCCGCAAAGAAGTACACTCATCTCGCCGCCTATCTGCCGCTTTGGGGCTTGCTCATCGCTTTCTTCGGCTACCGTTACGTGGCCTTCCGCCGCCCGGAGGAACGCGCCCCGCTCGTCGAGGCGATAGTCTGGCAGATATTCCTCACGGTGGTGCATTTCGTCTGCGTGGGCAAGGTCATGATCGCCTACCTCTTCTTCATGCCCGACAAGCCCGGCCTCGTCACCGTGGTGGGGCTCTCCGTGTTCGTGGTCTGGTGCGCCGCCTACGTCTTCGGCGTCCTCACCGCTTCCGCCGCCGCGGCCGCCGCCGAACGCGGCGAGGAGTTCCACTACCCCATCGTCTCCGCAATGCTCGGGAAGCAGGGCCGCGAGCCCCTCAAACGTCCGCCCGGAAGCCACTTCTACCCCTTCTGAGGGCGCGCCGGTGGAGATACGGATAACCGAACGAAACATACCCTACAGCGGCCGGGAGCTGCGCCCACACTGGATATTCGAGGAATTCGGCATACGCGGCGACGCCGCCGTGGCCTGGGTGGGCCCGTGCGCGGTGGAGATAGAGGACCTCGTGGACGTGGAGGACGCCGACGCCGGCGGCTACATCGCGGCGGACGAGATGCTTCACTTCATCGTGGAGCACTTCCTCCATTCCTCGCTGCTCCTCACGGCGCACCGCCAGAGGCTCCTGGTGGCCCTCGCCGCCGAGCTCTTCTACGAACTCTCCGGCGCCTTCCCCTCCCGGCGGGGCGACGACCTGTTCGTGAACGGCGGCAAGCTCTCCGTCTCCGTCGCCACCGTCACCCCCGTCTCCGGCCTTATCCACTTCGGCGTGAACGTCACCGGAGAGGGAACCCCCATCGAGACGGCCTGCCTCGCCGACTTCGGCATATCCCCCCTTCCCTTCGCGCGGGAACTGCTCCGCCGCTACGCCGACGAGATTTCCTCCCTCTACTCCGCCATAGCGAAGGTATCACCTCGCTGATTTTTTTTGACACTCGTCCTTCCATCGCTATCATGGTGCTCCTGCGCGCAACCGGGAGTATCGGATGAAGATAGCTCTTCTCAGCGACATCCACTCGAACCTCGAGGCCTTCGATGCGGTGCTCATAGATATATCGCGGCGGGGTGTCCAGAGGATAGGGTTCCTGGGGGACATCGTCGGTTACGGACCCGACCCGAAGGAATGCCTCTCCCTTTCCCGGATATTCGATTTCATGATCCTCGGCAACCATGACGACGCCATCCTCTACGGCTCCACCGAGACCTTCAACACCCGCGCCAGGACCGCCATCGAGTGGACCAAGGCAGTGCTGGAGAAGGACCGCGACTTCGTCGAGCACATCAAGAAGAACTTCATCACGCACCATTTCGAGGAAGGGGTTCTCTTCTGCCACGGCTCCCCGCGCGACTACACCCGCGAGTACGTCTTCCCCGACATCGGCCTCGACCGGCGCCGCGTGAGGGAGCTCTTCCGCGTCCTCGACTGGATATGCTTCGTCGGCCACACCCACCATCCCGGCGTCCTGCTCCCCGACGGCGAGTACTACTACCCGGACGAGCTCGACTACTACTTCCGCGTCAATCCCAGGCACAAGGCGATAATCAACGTGGGCTCCGTGGGCCAGCCGCGCGACGGCGACCCCCGCGCCTCCTACGTCATCTTCGACGGCGGGAAGGTGGAATGGATAAGGGTCCCCTACAACTTCAGGAAGACGCAGGCGAAGATACTCGCCACCGGCGTGCTCGATCCCTTCCTCGCCAAGCGCCTCGCCCTCGGCAAATAGCGGCGCCCGCCGTAGTTTTGCGAAAACGTCCCCCTGCGCGTCCAACCCTTATACGAATCGTGTAAGACACACAAGGGGGTGAGAATGCGCCTGCTCCATCTTTCGGACATCCATTTCGGCAAGCGGCTCGACGGGTTCGAGCGCGCGGAGGCCCAAGACGCCGTCTGCTCGGCCGCCCTGGAGGCCGCGGACGAATTCGGCTGCTCCCTCGTGGTCGTCGCGGGCGACGTCTTCGACGCCTCCAACCCTCCCGCCGACGCCGAGGAACGCTACTACCGCCTGCTTCGCGACCTGACGCGGGACGGGAGGCGCGCTGTGGTGGTCATCTCCGGCAACCACGACTCCCCAAGGCGGCTCGCCGCGCCCGCCGCCATATTGCGCGACCGCGGCGTCTTCGTCTTCACGGACGCGCGCGACACCGAGGAACGCTCCGGCTCCTCTCCCTTTCCTTGGCGCTGGAGCGACGGCGTACTGAGGCTCGAGCTCCCGGACGGCCCCGTCGAGGTGGTCCCCCTCCCCTTCCTCAACCGCGAGAGGCTTCCCGTCCCCTTGGATGCGGGCCTCTCACGTGAGGAGCTGGAAACGGCCTTCGCGGACGCCGTCCGCGCCCTGCTGGCCGAGAAGGCCGAACGCCTCGCCGGCGACGCCCCGGCCGTCCTCGTGGCGCACCAGCAGTTCGAAGGCTGCATGGGGGACGACACCGAGCGGGACATCTCCGCGGGCGGCCTCTATTCCCTCCCTTCCTCCGTGGTGCCGCCGGG
>QNBY01000258.1 GCA_003644275.1 Planctomycetota bacterium | reverse complement strand
TGGGCGGTTTTCTCACCTTCCTCGCCCCGTCCGAGAGCAACCGGTTGCCCTCCGACCTGGAGGAGAAGTTCGTCGGCTGGGGCATAGCGCCGGGGTTCCTGCTCAGGTTCCTGTCCGGGGAGGCGTCGTTCGGGGTGTGGCTCGAGGGAGCGCTGCCCGCCGGGGCGATGGTGGCGGAGGTGAGCGACGAGAAGCTCGTGCGGACGATGTTCGCCGTGCTGGAGGGCGAAGGGCTCGTCAAGAGGGGGGAAGCCGGGGGGAAAGCGGTGTGGACGTTCGCCGAGCCGCTGGTGACGGTTCCCCTCGGGGCCGGAATGACCTATTGGATACAGCCGGTGTTCATGAGGGACGGGAATCGGCTCGTGGCGGCCGCGAACATGATGTCGCTGAGGCGGGTGCAGTCGGTGCTGGAGGGGAAGTCCCCCGCCCTCTCCGGAGACGAGGGATTCAAGGAGGCTCTGGGGAAGGCGGGGAAGTTCAGCTCGCTGGTGTTCCTTCGGACGTCCGACGCGGCGGCGAGGCTCAGGCCGCTTCTGGCGGCGGCGGGGCTCGAGACGCCGACGCTCGGCGGGGGCGGGTGCAACGTGTGGTCGGCCGTGAGCGAGGGGAACGGGGCGTTGAGGATACGCTCCGACTGCCCGCTGCTGCTTCCGTTCGTGAGCTACACGGTGAGGCCGGAGTGGGTGCCGGTGGGGGCGTCGCTGGCGGGGATGTACGACCGGCTCATCACGATGGCGCTCAGGGCGTGCAACTGGACGCTGAGGCGGCTTTCCTACTACGACGTGCGCTCGCTGGACCTGGCGCTCGACCTGCGGGGGGAGCCCTGGGAGATGGACTGCGCGCTGGAGCTGGAGACGCTGGTCGAGGGCTCGACGGGCTATACCTTCCTGTTGAACCCGGCCTACGAGATTGAATCGGTGACGCTGGACGGAGAGGCGGCCGGGTGGAAGTCGAGGGGGCCGTTTCTCGCCGTGCGCTCCCCGCGCCTTCTGAAGAAGGGGGAGGTGAACCGGCTCCGCATCAAGGCGAAGGGGGTGCCGCAGGACATGCTTCTGGCGGTGCCGCGGAAGATAGCGGACGCCTTCAGGTTCAGGGCGCACTCCGTGAAGGAGCCCGGGCTCATACACCTGACGAGTTCGGCGCTGTTCTACCCGATGCAGCCCGCGCTGACAAACGACCTGTGGACGTCGCGCACGACGCTGTTTTTGCCCGCGGGGTGGTGCGGGGTGTCCGACGGGCGGCCGGTGTCGGTGTCGGAAGGGCCGGACGGCGCGCAGGTGTGGCGCTACGAGGACGACCGGCCGGAGCAGGCGCTCGAGGTCACGGCCGGGCCGTTCCGCTACGTGAAGGACGAGGGAAAGGAGTTCACCGTCCACCATTTCTTCGAGGAGGGGGCGGTCCCGGACGAGGAAGGGGCGACGAGGTTCGCGCGCGAATGCTACGCCTTCTACGTCCGCACCTTCGGCGGGAAGTACAACCGCGAGCCCGTCATCGTGCATCTGCGGGCGCGGCCGGGGATATCGCACTGCCTGGCCTACGTGCTGACCTACGGCTATCGGCCGCAGGTGCTGGCGCACGAGCTGGGGCACATGTGGTGGGGCGGACTGGTGAAGGAGAACCCGCTGACGAGCGCCATGTGGTACGAGGGGCTGACGGAGTATTCCTGCATGATGTTCTTCCGGAGCCGCGACCCGGAGGCCGCAAAGAAGATGCGGAAGCGGGCCTTCGCCATCTGGCGGGGGCGCGAGAGCGAGACGGTCCGCTACCGCGACATACGCCCGTGGTCGCCCGGCCGGGGGCTTCTGGGCTACTACAAGGGCGTGGCGATGTTCGCGGGGCTGGAGTACCTGCTGGGCGAGGAGGGATTCAGGAAGTTCACGAGGGCGCTGGCGGCGCGCGCGTTCGAGTTCGCCGACCTGAAGACGCTGTGGGAGGCGGTGACGGGGATAGATCCGGACCTGAGCTGGTACGTGCGTTCCGCCTTCTTCGGGAGGGGGGCGTTCGATATCGAGTTGAAGGGGATCAGCGAGTCGGACGACGGTTACGAGGAGGTGGAGGTGCGCTCGGTGGGGCTCAACCCATGGAGGGGGCCGGTGGAAGTGCTCGTCACCACGGAGGACGGAACCACGACGGTGCTCAAGGGCATCTTCGAGGGGGCGGCGAGGTTGTATTTGAAATACGAGGGGAAAGGGAAGATAGTATCGGCGGTCGCCGATCCCGAGGAGAAGATACCCGACTACAATCTCGACAACAACCGGTACGCGAGGACGGAGCACTCGGGAAAGAAGTGAAAGCGCCAGGGAGGGCCGAAATGGAAAACGAGTTCTTCTGCTGTATCGTATCGTCCGACGGAAACGTGCTCGAATGGCTGGAGCCGTTCAACCTGAACATCGAGGAAGGGGCGAGAAAGCCGCTTCGCTCGGACGGAGAGTTTCTCGCCGCCGTGAAGCGGGCGTCGGAGGGCGTTCCGTGCGTGCTCAGGGAAGAGCGCGCGGAGGAGATGGAACTGGGCTCGGGCGAATTGCTGGTGCTTCCCGTCTCCGGGGAGGAAGGCGCGGCGCTGGTGGTGGGCCGGGGGGACGTCGGGGCGGCGGGGAGAACTCCCGCCGACAGGAACACGTTCAACCTGCTGTGCTCGTACTTCCACTCGCTGAACGAGAACCTCACGCTGATGATGGCGAACCTGAGCGAGATGCTGGAGGCGATGGGACGAGCGCCGCGGAGGCTCGTGCGCAACATGGAAGCGGCCTACCGGAACACCGCCAGTCTGACGGGATGGATAGTGTGGAGGCTGTTCCGTCTCACCGGCGGCACGGGCGGGAAGGGGCACGACGTGCTGCTGGGGCTTCTGCCGGGGCTGCGCAGGCTGCTGGGCAACAAAGGGATGGTGTCTTTGATGCCCTATCTGAAGAAATGCCGGTTCCGGGCGGATTCCGGCGAGGTGAGGGCCTTTCTGGAGGCGCTGCTCGGACGGATCGCCGCGCGGCTGCCGGAGCACACGCACGTGCTGATGACGGCGGACGAGACGCGGGGGGAGGACGGAGGCGAGGCGAGGGCGCGGCTGGGGTTCAGCTTCCGCTCGTATCGCCATTCCCTGAAGGACATTCCCTTCTTCACGTCGCCCACCGGATTCATA
>QNBY01000257.1 GCA_003644275.1 Planctomycetota bacterium | reverse complement strand
TGCCAACAGATGCACCTGGACGAGGAGCGGGTGCTGATTCTCATCGGGCCGGGGAACAACGGCGGCGATGGATTGGTCGCCGGGCGCTACCTGCGCGAGGCCGGAGCGCGGGTCACGTGCTACGTCTGGAAACGGCGCGTCGAGGGAGACGAGAACTTCCGCTTGGTGGAGGAGCTAGGCATCCCCGTAATCTGGGCCGAGGAGGACGAAGGGCTGGTGGCCTTGCGTAAACTGGCCGCCGAGGTGGAGGTGATCGTGGATGCCCTGCTGGGCACCGGGGTTTCGCGGCCCATCGAAGGGCTGCTCAAAGAAATCCTGAGTGTGGTCTGCGAGGAGGTAACTCGCCGCCGAAATGAGAGACCCTCCGAACCGCTGTTGGTGCCCTCGGCGCCGACTTTTGCCCCGCCGTCGAACCGCCCCTTCGTCGTCGCCGTGGACGTGCCCAGTGGCCTGAACTGCGACAGCGGGGCCGTGGACCCGGCGACCCTGCCCGCCGACCTTACCGTCACCTTTGGTTTCCCCAAACGGGGACAGTTTCGATTCCCCGGCGCGGAGGCGGTGGGCCGCCTGGTGGTGGCCGACATCGGCATCCCCCCGGCGCTGGCCGACGATGTGCGTCTGGAGGCCATCACCCCGGCGATGGTCCAATCGCTGCTGCCGGCGCGTCCGCTGGGGGCGCACAAGGGCACTTTCGGGCGGGCGCTGATCGTCGCCGGTTCAGCGAATTATACCGGGGCGGCCGGTCTGGCCGGGGCAGCAGCGACGCGGGTGGGCACAGGGCTGGTCACCCTGGCCGTGGCCAGTAGCCTGCATCCCATCCTGGCCGCCAAAGTCAGCGAGACCACTTTCCTGCTCCTGCCCCACGACATGGGCAGCCTGGTGCCCGATGCGCTGAGGATTCTGGCCGAACATCTGCCGAATTACCAGGCTCTGCTGGTAGGGCCGGGTTTGGGTCGCGAGCGGGAAACTGTGGCCTTCGTCCATGAATTGCTGGGAGTCGAGCCGGGGGGCAGACGGGAGCGCATCGGTTTCCGACCAGCGGTCGAGGGTAAGAGGGAGGAGGAGGAAGAGAGCACACCGCAGATCACGCTCCCGCCGACGGTGATTGACGCCGACGGGCTTAATGCCCTGGCCGAGGCGCCGCGTTGGTGGAAACGATTACCGCTGGGCAACGTACTCACCCCACATCCGGGGGAAATGGCCCGCCTCGTCGGGAGAACGGTCGCCGATGTGGAAGCCGACCGGGTGAGCACCGCACAGGAGGCAGCCGCCCGCTGGGGGCAGGTGGTGGTGCTCAAGGGAGCCTACACCGTGGTTGCCGAACCGGAGGGGCGCACGGTGATAAATCCCTTCGCCAATCCGGGGTTGGCCACGGCTGGATCCGGCGATGTGCTGGCCGGAGCCATCGTCGGTTTCCTGGCCCAGGGGTTGGCACCCTTCGCGGCGGCAGTGGTGGGGGTGTACCTGCACGGCCTGGCCGGGGAGCTGGTGCGCGACGAACTGGGCGTCGCCGGCATGGTCGCCGGCGATTTGCTGCCAGCGCTGCCCCGCGTCTTGCGACGTATAAGCCAGAAACCCGTTTTCTAACAGAAAACGGGTTTCCAGGCACTACGCTTCGGCCTCGGCCTCAACCGGGGCCGCCTCTTTTCCCTGCTGGAGCGCCTCCATCCGGCTAGTAATCTCTGCCTTGGTTTCATCCAGAGCTTGCTGGAAGCGAGCTTGGAGTTCCTCGGAGCGCTTCTTGGCCTCGGCAGAGACTTCTTCTACCCGTCGCCGGGTTTCCTCGGCGATGTCCTCGGCCCGGCCCTTGAGCTCGATGCCTTTCTCCCGAATCTGGGCCCGAGTCTCCACACCAGACTGAGGGGCCAGGAGCAAGGCGGTCGCCGCTCCCACCAACCCGCCGATCACGAATCCGGCAATGAACGCTAAACTCTCGTCTTTGTTACTCATTCGTTATCCCTCCCTTTTCAAACTATAGCTGAACGAATCCTTATCCCTCCGCAGGGGGATTTTGACCACGTGTCTGCCTCGTCGGGCGACGGCGAGGAACGAGGAGTTCGAGCACCTTCCTCGCCGCCGAGACGTAACCGGCTGCTTCGATCACCGGTGAGACTACGTTCTCGCTGACGAAGGTAGCTGTGCCACGCACAGTGCTGACCGTTTCGTTGGTTGAATCGAGAATGGGCTTGATCTCTTCCTGGAGAAGACGGGTGAGGTTTTGAATCTGAAAGATAAGGATGCTCAGCAACGCCCCGACGACGATGGATTCCAGCGCCAGGACAATGATGAACACGTCGCGCAAAACGGCTGTGGTCTCAGGGTTAGTGACCAGGAGATACCCTCCGCCGCCCAGGACGATCAGACCCAACACCGCACCGACGACGATGCCAATAACCATTGTGGTCTTATTCGGGCGTTCCTCCATGTTCTTGTATTCCTTCCTTACCCTTCGCCAGACGAGCCAAATCTTAAATTTGATTATATCATATCCTCAATTATATGGCAAATGCCCATCCCATCCTGTTTCAATCGCTCCCGGTGCCGTCTTGTGGTTGCGTGGAAATGAGTGTATAATATTCCTAACTCTATACCACCGGGGGCGCAGGGAAAAGTCAGTAGGTCACGCTTGCAGCGTGACGAACTGGACAAGCGATTTGTCACGTTAAAAACGTGACCTACATTCCAGACAGGGAGCGGAACATGGACCTAGTCATTAAAGGCGGAACGGTCGTCACCGCAGCCGATCACTACCAGGCTGACCTGGGTGTGCAGGACGGGCGCATCGTCCACATCGGCAGTGACCTGGCGGGACGCCAGGTAGTGGACGCCACCGGATGCCTGGTTTTCCCCGGCTTCGTGGACGCTCACGTGCACCTCAGCTTGCCCGTGGGTGGGCTTGTCTCTACCGACGATTTCCGCACGGGTACGATTGCTGCCGCCTGCGGAGGGACGACCACCATCATCGATTTCATCTCACCGGAGCGGGGGCAATCCCTGCGAGAGGCCACCGATCTGCGCCGCGCGGAAGCCGACGGGCAGGCGGTGGTGGATTACACCCTGCACCAGACGGCAGTGGACGCCGATCCGCGCACGCTGCGCGAGCTGGTGTCCCTGGCCTCGGAGGGCTACACCAGCCTC
>QNBY01000256.1 GCA_003644275.1 Planctomycetota bacterium | reverse complement strand
TTCAGCAAATCCGCGCGTATGGCGTCCTTCAGGTCCGCCCGCGCCCCCCTCGAAAGGGGCTTTCCGGCGTGCGCCGCGGCGTCCAGCTCTATCTGCAGGTAGGCGTTCACGAGCGACTCCGGAACCGTCCTCCGGTCCGTGCGCATCACGAGGAAGAGCCAGTCGCCGTGAAGTACCTTCTCGAGGGTGAAATCGGTGTCGAGCAGGTGGGAGGGCGCCGCCCAGCCCACCGTGGCGGACTCGCCCGCCGTCTCTATGTCGGGCGCGGCGTTGCGCTTCAGCGCGCCTTCTATGTCGATCTCGAAGGGGTCCACCCCGCTCCGGGGCGAATAATAACGCGAGAAGGTGCAGGAACCCTTGAATATACCCATGGATATCGGCCTTCAGCTCTGGAGGTAGGAATCGTGGAAGCTTTCGCTCCGGGAGTTGCGCTTGCCGCTTATCTTGTAGATGTCCACGCACACCACGAGGGACGATTCGAGGCACTCGTCGGACAACGCCCCCTCCGGCGAACCCTCGAACTTCTCTACGAGCGCCCGATAGGCCTTCACCTTCTCCTCGCGGTCGGCGACCACCCTGGCGAGACCCTCGAAGCAAATGCTGAAATACTCGAAATCGAGCTTGCCCTTCAGGTATTCCGCCCTCTTGACCACGCTGAACGCCACGCGCGGCGAGGCCGTTATGAAGTCTATCTTCCGGCCCACGAGCGCGGAGTGGAAGTACACGCAATCGCCCACCCTGACGAAGCTCACCGGCACCACGTAGGGCCGGCCCCCGTCCGCCATCGCCAGAAAGGCGTAGGGAACGTCGTCCAGCTCGGAGAGCAGGAAATCCCTGTCGGAGACCTCCCTCTCCCTCTTTCTCATCCCGTCGTGGTCGTGCATGTCACCTTGCCGGAAGGAGACGCCTCAGAGAGGCGCGCAGCGCGGGGCGCTCCCGGACGGCCTGCGCCACGCCCGGGGAGACGGCGTAGTACAGCCCCACCATCGCCCCGCCGGTGGACGAGGACAGCACGGCGGCGTCGCGCAGATCGGTGAGGGACCTCACCTCGGCGGCCGCGAGCGAGCCGAAGGCCGCCGTGGCGATGAAGCACCCGCCCCCGCCGCCGGTCGCCTCGACCTCGCCGTTGTTGCCGGTCCCGCCGCCCTCGGCGGGCTTGCGCATCATCATGGTGTCCTCGGCGTAGTAGCAGATGACGGGCGTGCCGTCGTTGTCCGTAACGAGCTCTATCGGCTGGAAGGCCACCTCGCCGGACACGTCCACCACCACCCACTTCGTCCCGGTCCAACTGTACTGCCTTATACGCCGCCCCTTCAGGTCCAGGGTGTAAACCACGGGGTAGTTGTTGGCGTCGAAGCGGATGATGTTGTAGTAGCCCGTGTCGCCGGTGGTGGAGAGCGTTTCGTAGTACCAGTTGTCGGCGCTCTTGTAGGTGAGTTTCAGGTCGCGGCGGCCCGCCTGGGCGTATTCCTGATAGCAGAAGAACGGCTGCCCCAGCGCGTTCACCGCACACGCCATGTAGAGGCCGGAGTTGTTCTGCGCGGGAATCTGCTCTATCGTCCAACCGCCCTCGACCGGCCAGGCGTGCTTGGCCCTCTGCAGCGCTCCGTCGTAGTAGGCCACCTCGAACGAGCCGGACAGCGGGTTGTAGGCAAGCGAGACGAAGGTGGAGTCGGAAACGTCGTCGTCCACCACTACGGGGCTCTTCCACTCGCCGTTTTCCTTGTGCGCCACGCGAAGGGCGCGAAGGCCGGGCGCGAAGTAGGCTATCCAGGGTTCGCCGTCCGCGTCGAGCGTTATGTCGAGGCCGGCGCCCGCGTTGTTGTAGGGGTCCACCACCAGGGTGTGCCACTCGAAGCCGTCCGCGCTCCAGGCGTACTTGAGCGCCCCGTTGGTGGTGTCCTGGTAGGCGACGTGGTACACGCCGTCCGCGCCGACCGCCGCGTCGAGATACTTGCCCACGTCCCCGGCCGCGTCTATGGTGACGTTGTTCCACACCGTGCCGTTGAACCACGCCACCATGAGATCGCCCCTGACGGGATCGTAGTAGAAGGTCCGTTTCACGCCGGTAATGGGATCGTACAGGTAGCGGGAGTACTTCCTCCCGCCGAATATCGTGAGCCCCGTGGAGGGCTCGCCCCAGTAGGTCACGCTGCTGATCGGGGCGTCCGCCCACCGCCAGGTCACCGTGGAGGGTTCCTCTATCACGAACGAGAAGAAGGGCGTGTCGGACGTGGCCGGGGCGCTTCCCGTGCCGGTGAAGCCCACGCCTATGTGGCCCGAGACGTAGGCCGGGATGGAGCCCGACACCCTCGTGCCCTCGACGAAGCGATAGGTGCCCACCGGCGGGTTCGACGAGCCCACGCCCGCGGGGTTGTAGATCCTCAGCGTGTACTCGTATGCCCAGTTCCAGGTGAGGGTGGAGTTGACGTATATGGTGAAGGTCACCTCGTTCGAGTCGCCCGTGGCGGGGACGCTTCCCGTGCCCGTCCAGCCGGTGCAGATTATGCGGGTGTCCACGTCCACGATGATGACCTCCTGCACGGACGCGGAGACCTCGTCGCCGAACTCGTATTCCGTCACGCCGGAGGGCTGGGGGGCGCCGTGCTCGGAGGTTACTTCGAGGGTGAGGACCGCGGAGGCGGTACCCTGTCCGCAGACGATTACGCCCGCGAAGACGGACAGAGCGAACAGCCAACCGGCGGGAATGAGAAGACGTCGAACCATTCGTTCCTCCTCGAAAGAAGAACCGCGACGGGCCGGGGTCCGCTCGAGGGGCGAAAAGCCCCGGCGTCAACTCAAAACGAGGTTACAGCATGCGGGGGCACGCGGCCCCCGCATCGCGCATCCGAAACGTCATCCGCGCGCCGCTCAGCGGACGGCGCCGCCGAGAAGCGAGCGCACGATCGCCCGCACGGACTCGCTCATGCGGGCGGCCACGCCCGGAGAAACGGCATAGTACAGGCCCACGAGCGCGTCGCCGCCGAGGGAGGCCGAAAGGGCCGCGTCCCTCACCGTGCAGAGCTCCTCCACTATGCCAGCGGAGTAGCTCCCGAAGGCGCTCGTCGCTACGAAGCAGCCGCCGCCTCCGCCGTCGCCCCTCGTCCCGGGCTCGTTCAGGCCGGGAATGGGATTGCCGCCCG
>QNBY01000255.1 GCA_003644275.1 Planctomycetota bacterium | reverse complement strand
CGTGGTACATCTGGGCCCGGCGCACCACCTCGTCGTATATCGGGTGGCCGAGAAGCACCGAGCGGGCGCGCCTCCCGAGCGGCGTGGGATCGTTCGCCACCCTCTTTATCAGCGCCGTAACCTTCTCGTTGTCCACGCCCATCTCGCCTAGCGTAACCGCCGCCTCGCACCGCAGCATCTCGTCGTTCTGCGGGTTGTTCACCGCCATCCACATTATCTGTTGGAGGCTCGTGGCGAGCTCGAAGTTCGTCCGTTCGAGAAGGTTCCCTATCCCCGGCGTGAACGCGAGCATCGTCCACATCGTCCGGTACAGCCTTATGGCCACCACCGGCGGCAGGTCCTTGCCGGCGTATTTCCGTATCACGTTGAACACGGAGAAGCTCCTCTCCGGCGGCACCGCGTAGGAAAACAGGTCCAGCAGGGCCAGCATCGCCTGCTCGTCCCCGCTGTCCATCACCGTCGCGGTGTAGGAAGGAAGGTCGTTCAGCAGCCGCTTGGGAAGCAGCACCGAAAGCAGCGCCACCACCCGCGAGGGCTCCGGCTTCTCCGGCACCTCCGACAGGCCGAACGCTATCTCCTCCGCCGGCAGCTCCGCCAGCTTGTGCGCCGCCTCGTACACCTTCCCCTCGTCCGCCTGGAATATCTCCTTGACGAGCTTCCCGGCGTCCGGCTTCGCCTCCTCCGCCCCCGCGACGAGCAGGGCGAGGGCCGCGAAGAGCGCCAGAAGCGGCAGTACGCGCCTCAAATCTTTCATCTTTGAGCCTCTTTCGATTGTGGGTTGCGGTTCAGTTCCCCCGCCGGTCGTGGAATATGTAGCCGGACAGGGGGAGTATCTCGAGCTCGCGGCCCGGGTCCACCTCGGCGAGCAGCAGGTTCAGCCCTATCGAGTCGCTCGCCATGTGACCGGCCACCAGCACGTTTATGTGGTGCTTCTCGGCCTCCTTGCGGGCGTCCTCGCGCAGGTGCATGCACACCATCGTGCCCACGCCCGCCCGCGCGAGCTGCTCGAACTGCTCCACCGGACCCTGGGTGCCGCCGCAGAATTTGACCACCGTCTTGCCCGCCCGGTTGTCCTTTTTGCCCGCGAATATCCTCATCGCCTCGTTCATCCGCCGCGCCTCGAGGTACTCCGGGTAGCTGTCGGTGAGAAGCTCTATCAGGTCGCCCACCGTCCGCGGCTCCGCCTCGTCTATCGTCCGCTGCACGTGCCTGTTCACGCACACGTCCGCCACCGAGTGGAGCGACAGGAACGGAACGTCCAGCAGCTCCGCCGTCCGCGGCACCCGCCTCGTGTTCGAGGGAAGGACGCCCCGCGAAACCTCCGCGATGCGCGGCTCCATTATCGCCTCAGCCTGGTTCACCGGAACGCCCCATTGCTCCAGCATGTCCACCTGCACCTCGAGCACGTGGTGGAAACTCATGTTCCACCCCGCCGGGTGATGCCCCACCAGCGCGTCTATTCTCTCCCCCCGCCTCCGAAGCTCGCTCACCAACAGCAGCTCGCTGTTGTCCGTGTCCACGCCCACCGCTATCCGCTTCAGCTCGAGTTCCGGATCGCCGTGGTGTATCCTGGTGTCCGCGAACGGGTTGGTGAGCCTGCTCTTGTCGAACCACTGCTTCTCCCTCTCTCCGAGCGCCTCGTATTCCTTCCGCAAGCGCTCGAGCTCGGCCTCAACCCCTTCCCTCCCGCGGGGATCGTTCTCTATACCGGCCTGGACGGCCCTTTCGAACAGTTCTCCGAGTTTCATCTCGTCCTTCTCCTTTTCCTTCGGCGCATGTCGCGCAGTTCCTTCTGGGTGACGGTGGGACGCGGTTCGGGTTCCGGCAGCTTGCCCGATTTCAGCCCCCGGTACAGCTCCAGCACCTCGTCCGCCGTCCGCTCCGCGTCGAACAGTCTCCTGGCCCTCTCCGCCGCGGCCTCGCCCATCCTGCGGCGCATTTCAACGTCGTCGTGCAGCGCCGCGAGAGCCTCGGCGAAGGCCGCCGAGTCGAGTTCGCATATCAGCCCCGTCTCGCCGTGCTCCACCACTTCCTCCATCGCTCCCGAGCGGTAGGCCACCACCGGCAGCCCCGCCGCCTGCGCCTCCGCCGGAGCCCGCCCGAAAGGCTCGCCTATCGCCGGATGCGCGAAGACGTCCGCGGCGTGCAGCCACGGCTCCAGCTCGTCCACCTGCCCCGCGAGAAGACAGCTCTGCTTGAGCGAGCGAGCCATCGAGCGTATCTTCTTCGCGTGCGTGGCGTTCTCTCCGGTCAGGTCGGAGCCGCACAGCACCAGAAGCGGCGAGTTCATCCTCTCCCGTGCTTTCTTGAAGGCGTCCATCAGCGAATGTTGGTTCTTCCACGGCACGAACGCCGCCGCCGCGAGCACCACGAAGGCGTCCTGCGGTATGCCCAGCGCCTCACGCGCCGCCTTCCGCCTCTCGGGAGTGACCCGCTCCGGGAACGTTATCCCGTTCACCACCTTGAACACCCGGTTCGGCGGCACCTTCAGGAATTCCTTGAGCACCCGCTCCATGTAGGACGATATCGCCACGTAAGCGGGAAAGTTCTTCGCGTAGGCCGAGAACACCACGCGCGGCACCAGCGAATCGCGCAGGTGCAGCACCACCGGCGCGAGCTCCTTCAGCCCCTCGCCGAACAGCACCGCGGCCGACAGCGAGTTGAAGTGCACTATGTCGAAGCCGCCCTCCTTCACCCTGCGGCGCGCTTCCTCGCTCAGCTCCTTGCGGGCCTTCAGGTAGGACGCGAGCTTCATCGGGTTCAGCGTGCGCTTGAGCCTCGGCATCTCCACCACGGAGACGCCCGCCCCCGCCCGTTCGAGAAGTTCCTTGAACCCTCCCTCGCCGGGCACCAGGGCTTCCACCTCCACGCCCTTGCGCACGAGCCCCGCCGCGAGCTCGCAGATGCTCCGTTCCGCCCCCCCTAACGTCTCGTTGTGGTGGATGACGAGTACTTTCATCGAGCTCCGAGCCCCGCTGCGGCGCATATCTTCTCTTCCAGTTCCTCCGCCCCCGAAGCAGGTTGGAGGCGGATTTGCAATATATGGTACTTTCGGGGCCGGTCAATCGCCGCGCACTTCACCCCGTCCTTCGCGGTGCACACCAGGACCTCCGCCCCCGCCTCCTCCGCCGCCGTTTCCACCCG
>QNBY01000254.1 GCA_003644275.1 Planctomycetota bacterium | reverse complement strand
AAACAGATAATAAGAATAGATGTACCTACTGAGGTTATGGGCGGTGCGATAAAAGAAATCCAAAATAGAAGAGGTCAGGTTTTGGATATGAAGGAAGAGAGGGGAATAACAATTATTCAAGCAAAAGTCCCTGTGGCTGAGATGTTTGGTTTTAATTCAGAACTTAAATCTGCAACCGGAGGGAAAGGTTTTTATAGTTTAATTGATGTTATTTATGAGAAATTACCTAAAAATTTACAGGATCAAATCGTGATAAAAATAAGAAAGAGAAAAGGTTTGAATGAAGAAATTCCAAAAATAGAAACTTAATAAATATAAAGGGTAATAATAATTATATTTAAGAGGAGGTGCAGATATGGCAGAATTACCAAAAATTAACATAATTACTGCTGGTCATGTAGATGCAGGAAAGTCTACCTTAATTGGAAGATTATTATTTGATTCTGGAGCTATAAGACCAGAACAATTAAGAAAAATGGAGCAATTAGCTAAAGAATATAAAAAAGAAACCTTCGAGTTCGCTTATGTCATGGATAAATTGAAAGAAGAGAGGGAAAGAGGCTTAACAATAGATATTATGCATAGGCCTTTTAAAACCAAAAAATATTATTATACTATCATTGACTGCCCTGGACACAGGGACTTTGTCAAGAACATGATTACTGGAGCATCCCAAGCAGATGCATCTATTTTTGTTATTTCCGCAAAGCAGGGTGAAGGAATTCAAGAACAAACAAAAGAGCATGCATTTTTGATGAAAGTTCTTGGTGTTAATCAGCTCGTAGTAGCTGTTAACAAGATGGATACAACAAACTTTGATGAAAACAGATATAATGAGATTGTTGCAGAAACCAAAAAACTATTGACTTCAATTGGATTTGATGTTTCAAAAATACCATTTGTTCCGGTATCTGGTTTAAAAGGAGATAATGTCTTCAAGAAATCAGAAAATATGCCATGGTATAAAGGTGAAACATTAGTTGATGCAATGGATTCTACAATTCAACCACCAGAACTACCAATTGATAAACCATTAAGGATACCAGTACAGGACGCCTATACAATTACAGGAGTAGGAACAGTGCCAGTTGGAAGAGTAGAAACAGGTGTTTTAAAAGTGGGTGATAAGGTAATTTTCCAACCTTCTGGAAAAACTGGTGAGGTTAAATCAATAGAAATGTTCCATAAACAACAACCAGATGCAAAACCAGGAGATAATATTGGTTTTAATGTTAGGGGTATAGGAAAAGGCGATGTCAAGCGTGGTGATGTTTGCGGTCATCTGAACAACCCACCAACTGTTGTAAAAGAATTTACAGCACAAATTATTGTTTTGAACCATCCAACTGTTATGACAGCAGGATATACACCTGTATTCCATCTAGGAACTGCATCAATTGCTTGTAAAATTGAGGAAATACTCGCAAAAATTGATCCAAAAACAGGTCAGGTTATTCAAGAAAAACCAGACTTTATTAAAACAGGAGATGCTGCAAGAATTAGAGTTGTCCCAACCAAACCAATGGTAGCTGAAAAACAAACAGATATACCGCAATTAGCGAGATTTGCTATCAGAGATATGGGGCAGACAGTTGCTGCTGGAATTGTTATTGATCTTGTAAAGGCTTAGTGACCTCCTCTCTTCTTATTTTTCTTTGTATTACTTTTTGATTATTGTACATTTTTTAAATACATAAAATAGATAGAAGTATTATGACCTCTAATTCAATTCTATTCGAGAATGTAGATTGGATAGTAACTCAAAATCCTAGAAGGGAAATTCTTAGAAATAAATCAGTTTATATTGAAGATGGTAAGATAGTTGAGATAGGTGACTCAAAACTAGATGCAGATCATATAATTAATGGACGAGGAAAAGTTCTACTTCCAGGACTAATCAACTCTCATACTCACTCCTCAATGACCCTATTTAGAGGATATGCAGATGATATGGAATTAAACCATTGGCTTGAAGATAAGATATGGCCTCTTGAATCTAAATTAAAACCTCATGACTGTTATTTAGGTTCTCTTTTAGCTTGTTTGGAGATGATAAGGTTTGGTATTACTTGTTTTAATGATATGTATATCTATGTAGATGATATAGCTAAAGCTGTGAAAGAAATTGGGTTAAGGTGTTTTCTTGGGGAAGTGATATTTGATTGGAATATAGGGAAACAACTTCCTTATTCTGATAAATTTACCAAAAAATGGTTGAATGATGATCTAATAACACCATTAGTTAATATGCATGCTCCCTATTCTTGCTCTGATGAAACATTACTTAAGCTCAAAGAAACTGCTGATAAATACAACATTCTAATGCATATGCATGTCTCAGAAACTGAAAAAGAGGTCAGGGATTTTCAGAAGACTAGAGGTAAAACTCCAGTAGAACATTTGGATAGACTTGGTATACTGAATGATAAATTAATTGCTGTTCATTGTAACTGGTTGACGAACAAGGATGTTGATATATTTTCTAGAAGAAATTGCAGTATTGTTCACTGCCCGGTTTCTAATATGAAACTTGCCAATGGTAGAATGCCTCCATTAAAAAGAATATTTGAGAAGAACATTAGAGTTGGTCTTGGAACAGATGGATGTGCCTCTAACAATAACTTGGATATGTTTGAGGAGATGAAAGTTTGTTCTTTGATTAACAAATTTCAAGAAAGAGATCCAACATTCATTTCAGCTCAAAAGGCATTAGATTTAGTTACAATTGAACCTGCTAAGATTTTTGAAATAGATAATAAAATAGGGAGTGTTGAAAAAGGAAAGATTGCTGATTTAATATTAGTTGATTTTAGGAAATCTCATCTTCATCCTGTTCATGGTAAAAATACTATTATATCAAACTTGGTTTATTCTTGCCAGGGCTCGGATGTTGATACCACAATAATTAATGGTAAAGTTCTTATGAAAGATAGAGAGATCTTAGGAATAGATGAGGAGAAAATATTCAAAGAAGTTCAAAGAGCAGTCGAGAAAATTATTTCTAATTAAAAACTTAATTCTAAAATTCCTAATTATTTTGTTGATATGATAATCTGTGTTGGGACAATTGGTTTAGATACAACTAGGACACCATTCAAAACTATGGAAAGAATACTTGGAGGAGCTGCTGTATATTCTGGAATCTCAGCAAGCTTTT
>QNBY01000253.1 GCA_003644275.1 Planctomycetota bacterium | reverse complement strand
CGCCCTGCCGGGAGCGCCTTCCTCGTTCCCGCCCTCGTTCGAGAAGACGTACTCGTTGGTGAGGCCGCCGTAACGGAAGACGAGCCTGTCGAAGCCGGGGTCGAGCCCCTTGAAGATGATGATGACCTGCCTGAGCTCCTCGGGCCCCATGGGCTTGTTCATGTCGAGGTAATCGACGTAGGTGGGAAGGGGCTTGAGGGTGAGGGGAGCCGAGTTGCGGAAGCAGTTGACGAACTTGTGCTCGCGCACTCGGGATATCTTTATCTTCTCGATGATCTTGTCGCGGACGACGGGCTCGTACACGGGCCTGAAGGCCTTGCCGGGGATGACGATGCGGGTCTTGCACTTGTCGCAATAGACGAAGTTGGGGCCCTCACCGGCGAACCCGGGCATCATGTGCGAGACGTCTATCACCTCGCCGCACTTGGGACAGCGGACCGTCTTGGCGGGATCCACGATGAGGACGGTGTCGAAGGAGACGTCTATCTTCTTCTTGAGGGGGTTCTTGAGATAGAGGACCTGATACCAGTACTTCTCGAACACCTTCTCCAGCTTGGGGAGATCGGGGTTGGCGGGATCCTTGACGGGGACTATCTTCTCCACGACGAAATGATGGGGAGCGAGTATCTGGTACTTGAGGGTCCAGAAACTTTCCTCCGCCCCCAACCGGGCGCTGCCGGCCGTCATCAACAAGAAGGCGAGACTCAGCAGGATCGCACCGAGCACTGACCGCTTCATTCAATCCTCCCTTGACGAGTTTGCTCAATGATATTGTCGGAAGACGGACTGTCAAGAAAAAAAGCGTTCGATACGCGCCGCGGAATCATCCTCCACCCGCGTCGTCAGCGAAAGAGCTTCCTTATCAGATGGCGTATCCGCGCGAGCTTCCATATCATGGAGTAGGAAAGGCGGAAATGCGGGCTTGTTCCCACCTCGTCGCCGCTTCTGACGAGCAGGGCGTCCGTCTTGCGAAGGCCCAGTATCTGCGTTTCGTACACGCTTCGGTGGCCCACCACGAGGAAGGCGATGACCACCGTGAGCGCCGCCACCCAGCCGTGGGAGGGGCCGAACAACTCCAGGGCCATGACGGAGGCCGAGATGGGCGTGTTGGCGCAGGCGGCGAGGACGGCGGTGAAGCCGAGCTGGCAGAGCAGGGTGGGATCGAGCGGAAGCAGGTTCGCCACCAGCAGGCCGGAGGTGGTCCCGATGAAGAATATCGGGGTTACTATCCCGCCCGAGCCGCCGCTGCCGAGGCTTATCGAGGTGAACAGCATCTTCAGGAAGACCGCCGCCGCACCGAAAACTATGAGAGCGTGCGTCCCGCTCACGGCGTTCTTTATCGTGTCCGTGCCGAGGCCGAAGAAGTCGAAGTACCTGTCGCTGAACAGGGAGAGCTCGAAAGCGAACAACGTGAGGAGCACGCCGCCTATCATGGGCTTGGCGGGCGCCCAGAACCTCATCCTCCTGAAGAGGCGGGTGAAGAAGGAGAGCATCTCGATGAACAGGAAGGCCACCAGCCCGAAGAGCACTCCCGCCGCCACGAAGTAGGGGAAGTCGTCGAGCGCGGGCGGGCGCATGTCGGGCAGGCTCCAGTGGGTGAAGGGATAGATGACGCCGAACTTGGAGGCGGTCCAGTTCGCCACGAGGCCGGCCACGAGGGAGGGATAGAGCACCTCGTACATTATCTTGCCGAGGAACAGCACCTCGACGCCGAACAGCGCCCCGGCGATGGGGGTGCCGAAGACGGAGGCGAACCCGCCCGATATGCCGCAGATGACCACCTTGCGGCGTTCCTCCGGCGTGAGGTTCAGGCACCACGAGAAGAAGGAGGCCAGACCGGCCCCGATCTGCGCGGCGGGACCTTCCTTTCCCACGGAGAAGCCGGAGGCGGTGGAGATTATCGAGGCAGCCATCTTCACGGGGGGGACGGAAAGGGGTATCTTCCCGCTGTTCTTGTGGACGGCGCGGATGACGGCCTCCGTGCCGTGTCCCGCGGACTGCGGGGAGAAGTAGTGTATGAGGAGCCCGGTCAGAAGGCCGCCCAAGGGGGGCAGGACCAGGCGCACGGTGGGGGGGAGCGTCTCCACCCAGCCGATGCCGACGTGCAGGAGGCGCAGGAATATCGCGGTGCCCGTGCCGCTCAGCACCCCCACTATCGTGGCGAGGAGCGACCAGCGCAGGATGTGCCCCAGGATGACGAGCTCCTCCCAGAAGCGCATCCTCAATTCTTCGCCCTCACCGCTGAGGAGCGGCTTGACGTGCTTGTCGGTCAGTCTCTTCAGGTCCAATTCTCGTTCCCGGGCGGGGGACACCCGCAATTGCGGAGGGCCGAAGGACATGATACGAGGTTGTCCGGCGCAGGCAATCGAGAACCCGTCCCTCCGTTTGCGGGTGGCCTCCCCGGAGGTTATAATTGCGGCGTGAAGATATCCTCGGCGGCTATTTCAGACAAAGGCCCCACGCGCACGCGGAACGAGGACGCCGTCCTCACCGATGAAAGCATGGGGCTGTTCCTTCTGGCCGACGGCCTCGGGGGGCACAAGAAGGGCGACATGGCCTCCGCCACCGTCACGCTGTCGGTGCACCACCGCTTGAAGGAAATGCTGCAAGCCGAACCCGACAAACCCGCCGACGTGTCCTTGAGGGAGGCCGTGAAGCACGTGAACGCCTCGATATACGAGGAGCAGGCCGAGGAGGAGCACCGCTCCAAGATGGGCTCCACCCTCGTCGCGGCGTGGTTCAAAGGCCCTCACCTTCTGGTGGCCAACGTCGGGGACTCCAGGCTTTACCGCCTCAGGAAGGGCAAACTGAAGCTGCTGACGCGCGACCACACCCTCATGGAGGAGATCCACAAGCATAGGGATCCCCGCTCGGGCAAGGAAAGGGAGTTCCTGTCCTCGAAGCTGCTGAAGGTGATGGGGATGCACCCCGAGGTGGAGCCCGACCTCGGCCTGGAGCAAACCAAAGCGGGGGACCGGTACTTGCTCTGTTCGGACGGGCTTTCGAACGAGCTTGCGGCCTCCGAGATGAGGGACGTCCTCGCCGCCGCGGCGGACGCCGAGGAAGCCGCCGCGGGGCTCGTAAGGGAGGCGCTCTCCCGCGAGGCGAAGGACAACGTGTCCGCGGTGGTGGTGGACGTGGAGGACAACTCCGGGGAAGGG
>QNBY01000252.1 GCA_003644275.1 Planctomycetota bacterium | reverse complement strand
CTTACCCGCCGTGTCCAGGTCCCGCACGGAAAGCTTGTCGAACATACGAGCCTCCTGTCCGCTCTCAGCCGAGGTCGTTTACCTCCCCCACCTTCTCGGTGAGATCGGCCACCCGCACCGAGTAGGCCCACTCGTTGTCGTACCACGACACCACCTTCACCAGGTTGCCCATCGCCATGGACGCCAGCGAGTCGTACACCGACGACGACGTGTTCCCCACTATGTCCGCTCCCACGATGGGCTCGTCGCAGAATTCGAGTATCCCCTTCAGCGGACCTTCCGACCAGCTCCTGAACGCCGCGTCCATCTCGTCCTTCGTAACGTCCCGCGACAGTATGGCCGTGAAGTCCACCACCGAGCCGTCCGGCACCGGCACCCGCATCGCCAGCCCGTCCAGCTTCCCCGCCAGCGCCGGGATAACCTTCGTCACCGCCTTCGCCGCGCCCGTCGTGGTAGGGATTATGCTCATCGCCGCGGCCCGCGCCCGCCGTAGGTCGTTGTGTATCTGGTCCAGTATCCGCTGGTCGTTCGTGTAGGCGTGCACCGTGTTCATGAAGCCCCGCTCTATCCCGAACTCCTCGTGCAGCACCTTCACCACCGGCGCGAGGCAGTTCGTGGTGCAGGAAGCGTTGGAGATGATGTCGTGCGACGGCGACAGTATCCCGTCGTTCACGCCCAGCACTATCGTGGCGTCCACATCGCCCTTCGCCGGAGCGGTGAGGACCACCTTCTTCGCCCCCGCCTGCAGGTGCAGCTTCAGCTTGTCGGGGCTCCGGAACACTCCCGTCGCCTCTATCGCGATGTCTATCCCCAGCTCGCGCCACGGCAACGCCCCGGGATCCCGCTCGGCGTACACCGTTATGTGCCGTCCGTCCACCGTTATGCCGGTCTCGTCGTAGCCGACCTCACCGGCGAACCGCCCGTGGATGGAATCGTACTTCAGAAGGTGCGCCAGCGCCGCGGGGGTGGAGAGATCGTTTATCGCAGCGACCTCGATGCCCTCCCTGCCCCGCATCGCGCGGAACACGAGCCTGCCGATACGCCCGAAACCGTTGATTGCCACTCTGAGCGCCATCTCCTTCTCCTTTCGGAAACGGGACCACTAGCCCGGCCCTCACGCGGGCCGGAGACTCGTCAGGGCTTCCTCCAGCCGCCGCCGGAACTCCGCTTCCGGCACCGGCCCCGGCGGAAGCCCCCTGTTGTCGAAGTATATCCGCGGTCCGCCGAATCTCACGTACTTCTCGCGGTCGTCTATGAACCGCTCCCCCACGGCCGTCAACTCGCCGTAGCTCCGCGCTATGTCCGCGAGCTTCCGGTAGTGGTGCGCGAGAAACGGACAGACCGGATCGTGGTTCACCTCCACCCTCAGCTTCCCCTCCAGCAGCGGAAACGCGGGATGCGAAGGGTACAGCGTCGCCCGCGCCTTCGGATCGAACCGCTTCAGCGCCAGCGAGACCAGGCTGTCCCGCCCCACGTATTCGTACCCCAGACGCCTGAAGAACGAGAAGGGCATCCACTCCTCGCCGAACGACAGCACGGCCACGCCTCGCGCCTCGCCGTACAGTTCTTCCTCTATCCGCCTCATCAGGGCGCTGCCCACACCCCGCCCCGCGTGTTCGGGCTTCACGAATATGCAGTGGACGAGATATATCCCCTCGCCCTCCACCCGGTACGGCGAGCCCCCCGGCGAGGCCACTATCGCCTCCGCCACGGGCTTCTCCCCCTCGAAGGCCGCGTAGGCCCTCCAGCCGTCCTTCAGCCTCGCCTTCAGGTAGGCGGCGCTCCGGGCGATCTCCTCGCTCAGCTCCTCGGGTTCGTCTATGCAGATGTAGGCGTTCTCTATTTCGTGCGGTTCGAGAAGGCGTATTCTCACGTCGTCGCTCCTGTCCCGGAATTCTATCACCAAATGGGGGCCGGTCAACTTATCCAAAACCGGAATCCTCCCGCCACGGTGGTATAATTTCCGGAACTTCGAACACCATGGAGGCGAATCGTGTGGGACTACACGGACAAGGTCAAAGAGCACTTCATCAACCCCCGGAACGTCGGGGAGATAGAGGACGCCGACGGCGTCGGTGAGGTCGGCTCCATCGCCTGCGGCGACGCGCTGAAGCTGACCATCAAGGTGAAGGACGGCAGGATAGTGGACGCCCGTTTCAAGACGTTCGGCTGCGGCTCCGCCATCGCTTCCGCCTCCGCCCTCACCGAGATGATCAAGGGCATGACCATCGAGGAAGCCAAGAAGATAACCAACCGGGACATAGTGGACTACCTCGGCGGGCTCCCCCGCCAGAAGATGCATTGTTCCGTCATGGGCGCGGAGGCCCTGCAGGCCGCCATCGCGGACTACCTCGGCGAGAAGGCCGAGACGGCCTCCGACGAGGGAGAGGTCGTCTGCGTCTGCTTCGGCGTCACCGACAAGGAAATAGAGAAGGTCGTCCGCCAGAACCGCCTCAAAGAGGTGGAGGACGTCACCAACTACACCAAGGCCGGAGGCGCCTGCGGCTCCTGCATCCCCCAGATCGAGGCCATCCTCAACAGGATATGGTCCGAGGAAACGCCGCCGCCGAGCAAACCGAAGCGCCCCCGCACCTTCCTCGAAAAGGTGAAGCTCGTCGAGCGCGTCCTCGAGGAGGAGATACGCCCCGTCCTCGCGGGCGACGGCGGCGACATAGAGCTCGTGGACATCGAGGGCGACGTGGTGAAGGTGAAGCTCCTGCGCAACTGCGCTTCCTGCCCCGTCTCCACCTTCACCCTCAACGACTTCGTGGGCGAGAAGCTCCGCGAGTTCGTGGACGAGAACATCCGCGTAGTGGAGGTGGACTCATGAGAAAGCCCGTCTATCTCGACAACAACGCCACCACCATGGTCGCGCCCGAGGTAGTGGACGCCATGCTCCCCTTCTTCTCCGAGCGCTACGGCAACCCCTCCTCCATGCACGCCTTCGGCGGCGAGGTGGGCCGCGAGGTGGCCCGCGCCCGCGAGAAGGTGGCCGCCCTCTTCAACTGCTCGCCGGACGAGATAGTCTTCACCGCCTCGGGCAGCGAGGGGAACAACCACGCCATACGCGGCGTGCTCGAGGCGTTCCCCGAGAAGCGCCACATCATCACCACCCGCATCGAGCACCCCGCCGTGCTCGTAACCTGCCAGGCCCTCGCCCGCCG